>CANFFA010000087.1 GCA_947445425.1 Paludibacteraceae bacterium | reverse complement strand
TTTTCAAATAAACAAACCCCTCTCTGAATTCATTGATAAGATTTTTGGGTTGTTTGGACTTAATGAATGTTGGAAGGTCCATGAACAAAAGCGAAGCAATCACAGCCATAAAGCTGAATGCATTCATCATAAAGCAAGTTCCAGCTCCGAGTTTTTCCAGTACTATCCCTGAAAGCGCAGGACCTATGAGCCTTGCTAAATGTACCATAGAGGAGTTGAGGGCAATGGCATTGGAGAGATCATCTTTGTGAAATACCATTTCATTCACCATGGATTGTCTGGCGGGTACATCAAAAGCATTAATTACCCCAAGTAAAAAACTAAATGCGAAAATTTCGGTGATGGTATAGTCGGTAAACAGGACCACTAGCGTAAGTAAAGTGGCTTGAATCAAGGAGGCAGTTTGAGTGAATAACATTACCCGATAGCGATTGTATCGATCAGAAACCACTCCACCCAATGGAGAGAATATAAAGGAGGGAAATTGCGTTACAAATACCGCCAAACCAAGCATAAATGCTGAATGGGTTTGCGTATAGACCAACCAGTAAACAGCTGTACGTTGCATCCATGTGCCAATGAGCGACACAGACTGTCCCCAAAAGTACAATTTGTAATTGCGACTGCGAAAAGCCTTAAAGGTGTGGTTAAAATTCATTCTAAGTGCATGATAATGTTCATAAATACTAATGAATTGGTAGTTGGTGACAAACCACTTCATTAGTATTTATAGAATCAACTCAAATTTACATTTTGAAGTACCAAAGTATCTATTATCCACTTCGTTTATGTTACGAAATGATTAGTGATTGTAGTAAAATTATTGACGTTGATTCTAATCGTCAAAGGTAGCAAATTAGATTGATTCAGTGTCTAAAGAAAGCCAAATCCTAATGCTTGTGAACCCCACTCTACACTTAACTCATTATATAGCTACCCCTAAGTTATACTTGTCCCGATTTTGTACCTAGCTCGACCTTTCATTCTTAAAATAATGTCTGAATTAGGATTTATGGGATTTAAGGATGTTATTTTGATGCTAATCTATTCTATACTATTTCTTTCTACATTTTTCAAATACCCATCTCTGTTCCGGATAATAATATCCAAAGTGTAAATCGCCGAGATGTCGGGAATTGTTTTTTATCAAACACATAGTCTGGGTTTCAATATCTACCTGTGCTAGCTCCCAAAGCATATCATCACCAGACTCCTTGAGTAACCACAACTTGACTGGCTTTCTTTTTTTAATAGTGGCAAGAGAATCAATCGCTCTTTCGCTTTATCGTAATGATTCCAATGTACCAAGTAAATACCTGTTTGTAAGTGAATCTACATAGGCTATTATCAAGCACAGCACTGTCTGAGTAAAAATTATTTTTCAGAGATAATATCAGGCTGACAATGAAAAGCATCCATTGCCTTATAAAAACAATAAAATAATACCAATATTACCTTGTAAAAACACAAAATAAATATCAATATTGCCTTGTAAAAACGATAATAATTGTATCTTTGTAGCTGTAACTAAATAATAACCAAACTTATGTCCTACTACAATAGAGATATCGAAAAAGAGTTGCTTCGTTGGAAGAATGACACCGACCGACAACCACTCATGATAAGAGGAGCACGGCAAGTGGGAAAATCTTCCGTGGTACGCTATTTTAGTGGACAATTTTCAAATTTTGTGGAAGTCAATTTTGAGCAAGACGGTAATGCCAAAAGTGTCTTTGAAGGCAATTTACGTCCCCATGCTATTTGCGAGAAGCTATCGGTACTTTACGACAAACCAATTGTTGCGGGTAAAACACTTCTTTTCTTAGACGAGATTCAATCCTGCATCCCTGCTATTTCGGCATTGCGTTTTTTTTATGAACAATACCCTCAGCTACACGTCATTGCTGCTGGTTCTTTGCTCGAATTTGCTTTGGCTGAATTACCCTCTTTTGGAGTTGGGCGGGTCAGTTCACTGTATTTATACCCTTTTTCGTATGGTGAGTTTATCCAGGCCGCTGATGCCAAACTATTGCGCAATGCCTTGGCAGAAGCCAATCCCCAACATCCTTTGGAAGAGAGTATTCATACTAAAGCACTCGATTTGTACAAGCGTTTTTTGATTGTGGGCGGTATGCCCATGGTGGTTTCCAGTTACTTTGAGGGAGGTGATTTATTGAAATGCCAACGTGTCATTGATAATTTGATTTCAGCTTATGAAGATGATTTTTCGAAATACAAAAAGCGGGTTTCGCCAGCGTTTATAAGGTTAGTTTTTCGCTCGGTGGTAGAGCAAAACGGACAGAAGTTTGTTTACAGTAAGGCAATGCCCGACGCCAATCACATACAAGTGAAAGAAGCCCTGGAATTGCTAACTATGGCGGGAATGATACTCCCCATAACGCATAGTTCTGCCAATGGGATACCTTTGGGAGCCGAAACAAACCCTAAAATGCGAAAATTCATCGTTTTTGATTCAGGTATTTTTCAACGCATAATGGGTTTGAAGCTAGCAGACATATTGCTTCACAACAATTTCGAATCCATCAACAAGGGGGCACTTGCCGAATTAAATGTGGGCTTGGAATTAGTAAAATCAGCAGCTTGTTATCAACGTCAAAGCCTGTATTATTGGCACCGCGAAGCCAAGAGTAGTAATGCCGAAGTGGATTACCTGATACAACAAGATACCGCCATTATTCCCATAGAGGTAAAATCCGGCACCAAAGGGAGTATGCAAAGCCTAAATATCTTTATGGATTTGAAACAGTCGCCAAAAGGAATCCGCATTTCGTTAGAGAACTTTGCATGCTATGATAATATAGAAGTATATCCACTTTATGCGGTGTCCAATTTGCAAAATGCAGAGTGATGATTTTTAATAAAAATTAGCTTTAAAAAGCCGGTTACCCCCTATCTGTGACAAAAAATGAAATATTTTACCCCATAAATGTGACATTACTAAAAAGCAAAACCCATGTTTCATCAGAATTTTATTTCAAATCTGATATTTATATTCATCAATGCACATCCCCACTGCTGGCTGATTCTCTCTGTTGTAGGTTGACATCGCTGCTTTAAATTCATCAGGGTAATGGGCTTCCAGATAGGCTGTTTGGTAGATGATCCATGCAGAACACGTAGCGTACGATTTAAGAGAGTTGTATTTTGCATTTACTGCCCAGTCGTTCCATATTTGCTCCAATTTGGGACGAGGACCAAATCCATTTTTCTCACAACCCCTAATAAACTGCACTTTTATAGCAGCCTTTTTATCATGGAGCTGTTTCCCCATTGCCCTCCACAAATCGAGCGATTCAGCTGCTGTGAAGCCAGCCAGCAAACGACTTAACTTCATCATCTGTTCTTGATAGAGTATTATTCCATAACTATTTTTCAATACCTTTTCCATTTCAGGAAAAGGATATTCAATCTTTTCAATTCCATTTTTACGATTGATAAAGGAAGAGAGCTGTTGCTCTAAACCTGGACGACATAATACATACATCGCTATCATCTCTTCAAATTGAGTGGATTGAAGGTTTGGAAGTTCCTTTTGCACTTTCAAGGATAAAAATTGGAAAGTTCCTGTATTTGATCCTTTACTCAAAAGTTGATAGGTTTTTGAATCATCCATGGGAATGGTATCTATATCAAAATCACTGGCTTTCTGTTTTTTGATAAGGAAACCAGTTTCTTTTAGAATAGATAAATGTTTTAAGCCCCAAATGTCAAAAGCTACCAATCCAATTTCGTCAATGTAAGAGCGTTCGTATTGTGTAACCAATATTTCCTCCTTGGTTTCTTTGTCAATGGCATTGCACAGCGGAACTTGGTTTATTAAATCCTCATCACAAATAACCACTCCAGAGCGACTTACATCCGTGCACCTTACTGTTCCATCTAACATTTCTGCACATTTCAAGGTGTCTGAAAGGGATTTGTCAACTGAATTTCGAGCGGCTTTTAATTCAGGAATGTATTTAATGCAATTGGGAATATTTAGTTTAGTATATCTGCCATCTACTGTTTTTGGTAACTTATCTGGAATCAGTTTGATCAATCGTTCAGCTTCATGCTGAGGAACTCCATGCACACGGGCCATATCTCGGATAGAAGTTTTGATGTCCATTTTTCGGCAACCAATGATTCGCGCTACTCGTTCCTTTCCGCACCTTTTTTCTAACCAGCAGAGTACCTTTCCTCGCCCCTCTTCATCAAAATCCAGTTCAATATTGGGCATCGTGTAACGATCTGGAGGCATGAACCGTTCAAACAATAAATCATGTTTCAAGGGGTCAATATTGGTAATTCGCAAGCAATACGCTACCAATGAACCGGCAACTGAACCACAACCAGGACCAACATACACATTCATGTTACGTGCTGCCAAAACAATTTCATGAATGATAAGGAAATAAGCTGATTGCCCCATCATTTTGATAACATTCGTCTCGAAAGTGATGCGATTTAATTGCTCATCATTAAATTTCCCGCCATATCGAAATTTGCCACCTTCCATGATGAGATGTATCAGATAGTCTGATTCAAGCCTTTGACGGTCCAATTTTTCGTGAGTGTTTAAATAAGAGTAGCCATCTTTGAACTCTGTGAAAAGTAGATGCTCCGCAAATGGTGAATAGCATTTTTCTTCGGTTCCAAAAGAAACTGGCAGATGGATTTTGGGCAGTTCTACTTCAGCATCAAGGTCGTAGAATTCTACTTTATTGGCAATCTCCACAGCATTGGCAATTGCTTCTGGAAGATCGGCAAATATTTGATGCATCTCCTCTGCTGATTTCAACCACTCTTGCTGGGTATAGCGTATTCGGTTGGAGGCATCTAAAACCGTGTCTGAACTAAGACAAATGAAGCTATCGTGGGCTTCTCCATGTTCCTTTTCTACAAAGTGAACATCATTTGTGGCCACCATTTTGGTGTTCGTTTTCTGTGCTAACTTCACTAACAATTTACCTTGCATCATCTGTTGGTGGTAAGTTTTATTATCGCCATCAAGTTTGTCGGAATTGTGACGTTGCAACTCTATGTAAAAATCGTCACCAAACACCCTCTTATACCATAGGATAGCCTTTTCGGCTTCGTCCAAAATCTCGTTTTCTATTATCTTGTTGATTTCTCCTTCCAAACCTGCTGAGCATGCAATGAGTCCTTCACTGTATTTCTCCAAGAGTTCGTGGTCGATGCATGGACTAGCACTCAGACCTTTCCTCCAACCATGTGAAACCAACTTACAAAGGTTTTCGTAGCCTTTCTTATTTTTTGCCAACAGTACCAAGTGATAGCCAACACCCTCTTCTTTTCCCGATATTAACTTATGCCCTCTACATGCCACATAGACTTCACAACCAAGTATCGGCTTGATTATTTGTTGTTGACACAAAGCAATTTCATCCTTAATTTGAGTGATTTTAATTTCAGAGAGTTTTTCAAATTCAAGCCGATTTTCAAAATCAAGCAGCCTCGATTTAATTCGCTCGTTTCTTTTTTTTGTGTAATTGTAGAACTCCTTTATTCCGAACATATTACCGTGGTCAGTAAGGGCAATAGCTGGCATTCCCAACTTTATAGCTTTGTCTACAAGACCGGGAATAGTTGACAACCCATCAAGGAGTGAATAGTGAGAGTGGACGTGTAGGTGTACGAAGGAGTTCATGGTGCAGAATATTTTATCGGTGAATAATTATTCTACAAAGGTAGAGGTGGGTTATGCCAATGGGTGGCATTGCAAATACAAAATTCCAGTTATTGATAAATCAATTCATCAAGTAAAAATCAACTTTAACAAGTGGCATACTTTGCCGAAATAAGTAGATCAATTTAAACCGATATAATCAATGGATGGCGAGAAGTACCAGTAAAGGTTTTCAACCTTTCAAAACCGCTATTTTTATGGTAATCAAAAATTCAAAAATAAGCCAATTAAAAGTTCCCAATTGGCTTATTTTTAATCTCATTGTCCTGAGAGGATTTTTCCCGTGAGTATTTTTAGATCTTTAGCAACCAAAGCCGACCAAAGTGAAGAGTGTTTTAAATTGTCAAAGTCTAGTAGAGGGATATATAACCTAAAACGATCAAAAAGTTGGTAGTTCCATTTTACATCACTATTGTTTATCAATTCCTTCCACACCCATTTATTGTTGAATGAATCAATCAGTTCTGGAGTGAAATTAAGTTCGGCTTGGCGAGAAATTTTATTCCAGTCCCAATAGTCACTAAATTTTTTCAATAGTGTTATCACTTCATCGTTAGATTTTATATCAATGCTACTTGATCTTAAATACCTTGGGTAGCAACGAAATAATGTATTTGTTAGGTTCTCCCAGTGAATTCTGTTCTTGTACTTTTCAATAAGACTTTCTGTCCAAGGAATGTTCCTATTGTTACATAGCTCTTCCCAGTCCCATTGGTCGGCATACTTGTCAATAAGAGCTTCCGACCAATTCAGATCGTCACTTTCCGATATCTTTTTCCACACATCGCTTTCGCGCATTTTCTTTAAAAATTCTTCTTCAAAACGACTTGATTCATAATTTGCAATCATACTTTATATTTTAATTGGTTTATGATGCAAAAATAGAGTAGCGATACGCCAATACTAAGCACAGCATAAAATATATAATAATTTGAATATAAGCATTTTAACAAACAAAAAAAAATGATAAGATTTTCAACCCTCTAAAACCGCCGATTTTATACAATACATTAATTCTGATTACTAAACCCCTTGCAGCACCTCCAATATCTTCACCATCGCCAGCGTATCCAAATGGCAATATTTAAGCAGGTGGTGGCGGGTTTCGGCAATAAGCGTTTCATCCGGACAGTAGTAGAGATTGAGGAATTTGGAGCTGGCATCCATACCGTTGTTGATTTCAAGTTCATTGTACGATACATCAGGGCAAAGCATGGGTAGCACCAATTTGATGGAGTATTTTCTACCCAATGCTTCGGTGGTGTAGTGCTTTTTTTGGAAAGGGTGCATCAGGTCCTTCATTCGGTCGATAATGGTTTGGAGCGTTGCCGCATACAGTGGAAAGTCGCGCATCATCTCTTGAATACGGTCACGTTCAAATCGAAGATTATAGACCAATACCGTTTTGGCCTCTGCTGTTTCGGCTATCATTTGGGTGATAAGATCAAGACGAGGGTCAATATCGGGATTACTTTCCGCCAAGTAATCGGAATGGATAATTTCGCTGTCGGGATGTTGCTGTGTGTGAAGCGAATACTGAAAAGGAATTTGCTGGTAGGGACGTGACTCATCAAACATCGGCACGGCGGGCATGATGGTTTCAAAATCGAGATGGCAGATCGGATATTCCAACCCTTGCACAAAATCCTGAATTTTGGATGGTTGCACTTGATGTTCAGTACTCAATTCAATAGCTTCAGCATTCTCTTTTTGGTTACAAGGCAGACAACTACAATACTCGCAAAAGTCACATTCATAAGGTTTCTTGCATTGAATGCCCATCAATACCTCAGGCTCATCGCCCAATAGCATGTTTTGGAAGAGCTCGATGTTCACGGCAATAGTTGACTGTACGGCCAGCACTTGTTCCAATAAACTTTCTGCTTTAAAAAGTTGAGTGGGTACAATGGCTCCACGTTTCACATATTCCCTGTCGAAATGCATCAGATAGGCATCTTCTAACTCCAGTCCACTCCCTTGTACTACATAGTATTGTACAGCCACATCTTTGATGTGTTGGGGTTTCACGCTGTTGGTACTTTTTACTTCGTACAAGCTCCAACGGCCGTTTTGTTTGTGCATCAAGTCCACGGCCACCAAGGTATCGTTGTAGATAAAGGTAGCTTCGTAAATGGTTTCTACCCCTTGTGCAATCAGCTCCTGCGTACGTTGGGCAGATTGACGGTTGGGATAATCGCCCTCAACGGCCATCACCCCATTGGGAAAATATTCACGCGCCAAATCGCCTACATTAATCCCAGTGCCAAAGAGAGAGGCTGTGGCTTCGGAGACTGCTCTTGCCTCGAAATTATGGACGTACAACCACAATGATTTTTGGCAATTGATGCCACGGGTGAATTTTGATTTTGAAAGCATCTTTAGTTACAAGTTTAGAAAAAGTTACGAGTTACAAGTTTAGGTCTCTAAAAGTGGTGGTTGATTTATTAACGGGATCCTATT
>CANFFA010000086.1 GCA_947445425.1 Paludibacteraceae bacterium | reverse complement strand
GATAGCAAATTTCTATCCATTGCTGCGGCTTCAGTACTGGCAAAAACACATCGAGATGAATTGATGCATGTTTTACATCAGGAACATCCACAATATGACTGGCAAAAAAACAAGGCCTACCCTACCCCGAAACATCGGGCAGCGATTCGTCTGCACGGTACAACAGTGCATCACAGAATGACATATAATTTATTGGGGGATAAATTAAAATAATATCCGTAATTTTGCAGAAAATAAAATACAATGAAAATTCTGCTGGTTACTCCTCCGTTAACCCAACTCAATACTCCCTATCCCGCCACCTGTCATTTACTTGGTTTTCTTCGATCAAATGGCATAGCTGCCGAACAGATGGACCTCAGCATAGAACTCATAGAGGCCTTGTTTACAAAATCCAAACTAGAAGGAATTTTTCAAATTGCTGGTGAAAAGAAACTGTCCAAACAAAATAAAATCATGTTGGGACAGTCAGATTTCTATATTCGCACCATTGATTCGGTGATGTACTTTTTGAGTGGGCGGGATAGTTCTTTAGCACAGCGATTCAGCAACCGTGACTTCTGGCCACAAACCAAACGTTTTCCAAGCGATGATGATTTGGAATGGGGGTTTGGAATGATGGGAACACAGGATAGAGCAACTCATTTGTGTACCATATTTTTGAAAGATATCTGCGATTTCATCAAGGAAACCATCGATCCACACTTTGAATTGATTCGTTATGCAGAATCGCTTTGTTTACGCCTTCCTGAATTTGAACCTTTGCAACAAGCACTACAACAGCCCAATTCTCTGATTGACACCATCATGTTGCGCTTGCTTTCTAAAAAGATTAATGAAACAAATCCTGACTTTGTAGCGTTCACCATCCCTTTCCCAGGGAATCTCCTCAGTGCATTGCGTTGTGGACAATGGTTGAAAAAAAATCATCCTAACATTAAAATAGGCATCGGCGGCGGATATATAAATACAGAATTACGGAGCTTGACAGATCCTACTATTTTTGATTATACAGATTACATCACTTATGATGATGGAGAACTTCCATTATTAAGACTGCTCACCGGTGGTGAATACATTCGTACTTTGTACAGAAACCCTTCAGGAGAGATCGAAAGGGTAAATTTTAAGAGTACTAAAAACATCCCTTTTTCTAAAATTGGGACTCCTAATTATGATGGTTTATTAAAAAACAATTACCTCAATTTTCTTGAACTTACCAACCCCATGCATGCACTTTGGAGCAATGGGAAGTGGAACAAGATGATATTGGCGCATGGATGTTATTGGGCAGGCTGTACATTTTGTGATGTAAGCTTGGATTATATCGCGCGTTATGAACCGGCTTCTATTGAATTAATTGTCGATAGAATGGAGGAATTAATGCAGCAGACAGGACAGTCCGGCTTTCACTTTGTGGATGAAGCTGCTCCGCCACAACTGTTGCGTAAATTGGCAGAAGAGATCTTGAAACGGAAACTAACGGTAAGTTATTGGACCAATGCACGCTTTGAAAAAGGCTTTACTACAGAACTTTGCTACCTTATGGCACAATCGGGTTGTATTGCCATCTCTGGTGGATTGGAAGTAGCTTCTCCACGCATTTTGAAACTAATCAACAAAGGACTTACTATAGAAGTAGCAGGTGAAGTCATGAAAAATCTAACAGATGTAGGCATTATGACGCATGCTTATCTGATGTATGGTTTTCCTACTCAAACAGCTCAAGAGACCATTGACTCTTTGGAAGTAGTACGAGGGTTCTTTGAACAA
The DNA here is from genome assembly GCA_947445425.1 of Paludibacteraceae bacterium. Lineage (GTDB taxonomy): Bacteria > Bacteroidota > Bacteroidia > Bacteroidales > Paludibacteraceae > Paludibacter. Next base: position 6,398 of record CANFFA010000086.1, on the reverse strand, counting down.
GGCTATATTCAATCCGCCTTTTGGCACAGGTATGCCATGACGCTACACAGTCCGTCGGGCATGAAGCCAGAAAGTGTAGGTGCCACTTTGATAGATGAACCCATGGGTAGTTTTGCAAACAATGAAATTGCCTTTACCACTCCGAATGAAATTGATTTGGATTATTACGGAAAGGGACTCAACCTAGCCATTTACAACTATATGCAGGGTGTCGGGTATGATGTACCAGTGAGGGAGTGGTTTAAAAAATAACCAAATTTCCGGACAAAAGAAACGACACTTTTATATTTACAAATGAGTTCATTTGCAAATATAAAAGTGTCGTTTCTTTTGTCAATAATACCTGGGAACTAACTTATTACCAGTTTGAAAACAGATTATGAAGCTACTTCTTTACAGCATAGGTGGCTGAGATTTTAGTTGTCATTGTCATTGTTCCTAAAGTCTGCGATACAGTTGAAGCCATTTTAGACGTTTCTGTCTTTACTTCAGCTTCAGTAAGATCATTTTTTTCAATAGTGCTTGTTTGTTTTGTCATTGGAAAATTATTATCTACCGGGCTGTAAGTCGTTTCTATTGTTACAGTAATAATCCAATTTTGTTTTACCTCGTCTTTGCTGCATGACATTAAAAAAATCGTTAAAACTGAGAGGAAGGCAATCATTGCTTTTTTCATAAGCTTTCTGTTATTTATATAGATATATTAAATTACAAGTCAAACCCAATATCACTTCTAAAATATTTCTTGTCATAACTTATCTTCTGCGCATTAGCAAATGATAAAGCCAAGGCTTCTGCTTTACTATTGCCATAAGAACTAATGGCCATCACGCGACCACCATTGGTTACTATTTTACCATCCTTAGCTTTAGTACCTGCATGGAAAACAATACTTCCTTCAACATTTTCCAATCCTGTTATTTCATCCCCTTTGGCATATTCTTCTGGATAACCACCAGCAACCAACATCACCGTTACAGCACTGCGTTCGTCAATTTCTAAAGTCTTTTCGTTCAAATTGCCATAAGCTACTCCTTCGATTAAATCGAGGAAATCACTCTTGATACGCAGCATAACTACTTCGGTTTCTGGATCTCCCATACGGGCATTGTATTCAATAGTAACAGGCTCACCATCAACTTTGATTAATCCCAAGAAGATAAAGCCTTTATATAAAATACCTTCGCTGCGTAATCCCTCAACGGTAGGCTTAATAATACGCTCCTCCACTTTTTGCATAAACTCGGCATCTGCAAAAGCGACTGGCGAAACAGCTCCCATTCCACCGGTATTTAAACCTTTATCACCTTCGCCAATGCGTTTATAATCTTTGGCTTCTGGAAGTATTTTGTAATTTACACCATCCGTCATTACAAAGACAGAACATTCGATTCCATCGAGAAATTCTTCTATGACTACAGTTTGGCTGGCAGCACCAAACTTACCGTCTAGCATCGATTGAAGTTCAACTATCGTTTCGCCCAAATCATTTAGAATCAAAACACCTTTTCCTGCAGCCAAGCCATCTGCTTTCAATACATAAGGTGGTTTTAATCCTTTAAGATAAGCAATCCCCTCCCCTAAATTATCATCCGTCACACTTAAATATCCAGCCGTTGGGATGTTGTGACGAAGCATAAACTGCTTGGAAAAATCTTTACTTCCTTCCAATTGAGCCCCTACTTTATCAGGACCCACTACCGGTACATTTTTCAATGCTGCATCTGCCGCAAAAAAGTCAACAATCCCTTTTACCAATGGATCTTCCGGCCCAACGACAACGATATCAATTTTGTTATCGAGAACTGCTACTTTTAGCTTTGAAAAATCATCCGCAGCAATATCTAAATTAGTAGCTAGTGCAGCCGTTCCAGGATTTCCTGGCGCAACAAAAAGTTGAGTTAATCTAGGGCTTTGTGCTATTTTCCAAGCCATTGCGTTTTCACGTCCGCCTGAACCAAGGAGAAGAATATTCATGGTTTTATCTTTTTATTATTATAAAAATTAAATCTATTTGAAGCTGCAAAAGTACTATTTTTTAGCCGTTTGGCAAAATTGAACTTTTATTATTGATATTATAGAGTTGCATATTTTACAAAATAGAAAAGACACACCGAGGTATGTCTTTTCTATTGAATATGATGGAATTAATTCATTACAATGGAAAATACACACCCACTGCATACATTGCCATAAATTTTTGATCTGCTTTCCCAACATATCTAGGTCCTTTGTCAAGAATATAGCCTACTCCAACTTGTGCTGTAAACCACTTTCTACCTCTAAATACAAAGTTTGGCCCGATAAGGGTTTGCGTATGACTATCTCTGAATCCCTTATTCAATTCTGATAATTGTAAATAAGAATCATTTGCACCTTGTCGCCAGTAATGAATGCCGACAAATGAGCTGCGAATGTAATTGTAATAGGAACTTCTAAAAATATTGGTTAGGTGATAATTGAGACCGCCTCCAAAACCATAAAAGCCGGTACCGATTTGACCACTCCATTGATTTACAATAACGGATTCAAAATCAATACCTACCATAGAACCTGATCCTTGATGATAACCTACCGTAAAACAAGATGTTTTAACTTTTTCAGGTTCAGGTAATAACTGGGCAGATAGACCAAAGGATAAACAGACACACAATAAAGATAAAAATAATTTCATAATGATAAATGTTTGATTAAAAATGGTTCAAAGCACGCTACTCATAAATACAAAAGTAATATGTTTTTTTATTCGTCTTCCCCAATTCTTGTTAATAAATTTAAAGTCAACGTTGAAGAGTAGTACTTTGTATAAATTCATAAAAAGCATGCAAGGCTGAATCATTATTTATCACTATTTTTGTGCTGCTCAAATAGCCATTTAAAGCTTTGATTTTGAATTAACCGAACGAATACTTAGGTATACAAGTTCTTTTAATCCCGACTGCAATGGCTATACATTAATCGTTAAACACTAATCATTAATTACTTAAAGCGATGATCCGTATTTTTTTAATTGGCTATATGGCTTCTGGAAAAACCAGTACTGGTAAATTATTAGCAGCTCAGTTGGGATTGAAATTTGTAGACATGGACGCCCATATTGTCGAGAAAAGTGGTAAATCTATCCCTGAAATATTCAGTGAATTGGGCGAGGAGGCCTTTAGAAAACTAGAAAGGGAAGCATTGCAAGAAATGGCATTGATTGAGAACGCAGTAATTTCTACAGGCGGCGGCGCACCTTGTTTTTTTGACAACGTGGAGTATATGAATGCCCATGGTTTAACCATCTATTTGAAATATAGTCCAGAACAATTAACAGCCAGATTGAGTGTTCATCCTGAAAAGCGCCCTTTGGTAGCAGCTCAAAAACCAGAAGACCTGCTTGATTTTGTCCGTAATGGACTTGCAGCCCGTGAACAGTTCTATAGTCAGGCTACCTTAAAGTTAACAGGTACCAACGAAGAAATTGTTCAAGATGCCTGCAACTATCTGGCATCACTTTAGCCCCTTTTCATCCCGCTATTAAAGCTTAATAATAGCGATGTCCTTTACATAAAACCCTTACAATGGATTCATTCGTTCACCTTCACGTACACTCTCATTTTTCCGTCTTGGATGGAATGTCTAATATATCCGGCTTAATTGACAAAGCCTCCAAAAACGGCATGAACTCCATTGCCTTGACCGATCACGGCAATATGTTTGGGGTCAAGGAATTTTTTAATTATGCCAAAAAGAAAAATGGAAAAGTACACGCTCAAATTAAAGATTTAAAAAAGGAGCTTAATGCAGAGGGTATTTCTGAAAACCAAAAATTAGAATTATTAGCTGAAATAGAAAAAGCTTCACAAAAACTTTTCAAACCCATTCTGGGATGCGAAGCCTATGTGGCTAGAAATGGTCACAAATCTAAAAAAGGTTCTGATGATAGAAGTGGATATCACTTGGTGATCTTGGCAAAAAATAAAATTGGATACCAAAATCTCTGTAAACTCGTTTCTGCATCTTGGATCGACGGCATGTATTACCGTCCCCGTATCGATCATGAATTATTGGAAAAATACAGCGAAGGACTTATTGTTTCATCTGCTTGTTTGGGTGGTGAAATACATAAAAAAGTAGAACGTGGTAATTTAGCTGAAGCTGAAGAAGCTGTACTTTGGTATAAAAGGGTTTTTGGTGATGATTATTATCTTGAAATACAACGTCACAAAACCGATAAGCCAAATGCGGATTATACCACTTACGATAAACAGATGCTGCAAAATGCGGAGCTTGTTAAGTTAGCCCGAAAAACAAATACCAAATTACTAGCTACCAATGATGTACACTTCATTGAAGAGGAGCATGGTGAAGCACATGAAAGATTAATCTGTTTGAGTACTGGTAAGGACATTGATGATCCCAACCGGATGCGTTATACCAAGCAAGAGTGGATGAAAACGCCTGAACAGATGTGGCAGATTTTTGCCGATATACCGGAAGCTTTGGAAAACTCCGTTGAAATCGCAAATAAAATAGAATACTACGACATTGACTCTTCTGCCATGATGCCTATGTTCCCAATTCCGGAGGATTTTGGCACAGAGGAACAGTATCGTGAGAAATTCACAGAAGAGATGTTGCGCCAAGAATTCGCTGATGGATTCGATCGATTGGGTGGATACGAGAAAACAGTGCGGGTAAAACTTGAAGCCGATTATTTGGCCAAGCTAACCATGGAAGGCGCCAAAATTCGCTATGGCGAAACAATGGATGCTGAAACAACTGAGCGTATTGATTTTGAGTTGGAAGTAATGAAAACCATGGGATTCCCTGGTTACTTCCTTATTGTACAAGACTTTATTGCTGCAGCACGTGAGATGAAAGTGGCTGTTGGACCAGGTCGTGGATCGGCAGCAGGTTCAGTGGTAGCCTATTGTTTGAAAATTACCGATATTGACCCTCTAAAATATGATTTGCTATTCGAGCGTTTTCTCAATCCTGATCGTATCTCCATGCCCGATATCGATATTGACTTTGATGATGATGGTCGTGGACAAGTATTGCGTTGGGTAACAGAAAAGTATGGCAAAGAAAAAGTAGCTCACATTATTACTTATGGTACCATGGCCACCAAATCGTCTATCAAAGACGTTGCCAGGGTACAACGCCTTCCGCTTTCGGAAGCTGACCGTTTAACCAAATTAATTCCGGATAAATTTCCTGAAGGTCCTGATGGAAAGTCTCCAAAAGTAAACATTGCCAATTGCTTAAAGTATGTTCCAGAAATGCAGGCAGCCCGCAATTCATCGGACATTAACCTTTCCAATACCCTTCGATATGCAGAAATGTTGGAAGGTACCGTACGTCAAACGGGGGTACATGCCTGTGGGGTAATTATTGGTGCCGATGATTTAACCAATTTCGTACCTTTAAGTACTGCAACCGATAAAGAAACCGGAGAGGAAATGTTGGTGACTCAATACGAAGGTTCTGTTATTGAGGAGATTGGGTTAATAAAAATGGACTTCTTGGGACTTAAAACTCTTTCTATTATTAAGGAAGCATTGTCCAATATTAAAAAGTCCAAAGGAATTGACATAGATATAGATAACATTCCTATTGACGACCCAAAAACATATGAGCTTTACAGTAAAGGACTTACAGTAGGAACTTTCCAATTTGAGTCCGCTGGAATGCAGAAACACCTTCAAGCACTCAAACCAACCCAGTTCGAAGATTTGATTGCCATGAATGCCCTTTACAGACCTGGTCCTATGCAATATATCCCTCAGTTTGTGAACCGGAAACATGGTCGCGAAGTGATAGAATATCCTTTTCCCATTATGGAAAAGCGTCTAAAAGAGACCTATGGCATCACGGTTTATCAAGAACAGGTCATGCTTCTGAGTCGTGATTTGGCTGGATTTACACGTGGTCAGTCCGATGAGTTGCGGAAAGCGATGGGTAAAAAGTTGGTAGATAAAATGGAAGCCCTAAAGGTGAAATTCATCGAAGGCTGCCAGAAAAATGGCTATGGTCCTGTTGCCAAATTAGAACAGATTTGGAGTGACTGGGCTGAATTTGCTAAATATGCTTTTAACAAATCGCATGCAACTTGTTATTCATGGATTGCCTATCAAACTGCTTATCTGAAAGCCAATTACCCTGCGGAATTTATGGCGGCCAACTTAACGCGCAATAGAGATGATATTGCGGAAGTTGGAAAATTCATGGACGAGTGCAAAAATCTTGGCATGAGTGTATTGGGCCCTGATGTAAACGAAAGTGATTTAACTTTTACGGTTGCCAAAAGCGGGAATATTCGTTTCGGTCTCGGTGGAATAAAAGGAGTTGGAGAAGGTGCTGTTGAGGCCATTGTGAATGAAAGAAAAGCAAATGGCAGGTACAACAATATG
>CANFFA010000085.1 GCA_947445425.1 Paludibacteraceae bacterium | reverse complement strand
CGTGAACGTTATTGAATTTAGTCCAATAAATTTGTCTCTTGTTTCCATCTGACAAAGGTAGTGTTATTCGTCAGAAATCCTGCGGTCTAAACGCCTATACCTATTATTTAAATTACTGCGTTCGTATTGTTTATTTAAGAGTCGCTCTTTTTGGAAGCTATTAAGAATAAGTTGAATCTCAGCATTTTTATTTTTTATTCGCTCCATGGCTTTAGATCTTGTTGTTTCTTCCTGGCGCATGCGTGCATATCGCAAATTTATTTCGTACATTTGTCGACTTTGTTCTGCACTTAAATTCAACTCTTGTTGAAGCTTTTCTGTTTGCTTAAAAGCCTCTTGTTCAATAGTCCTGTCAGGTATTTTAGTTTTTTCCTGACCATCGGCTGTAAAACAGATGGAGGTAAATAGAATCAAAATTAGCTTCAATATAGGTCCGTTCATAAGCAATTTTTGTGATTTTAGAGCTGCTCAATTGTGTAACAATGACCATGCCAAATCCTTTTCATCTAGCAAACTCTCCGTTTTTCAATAAACCAATTATTTTGTATGGAATTTCTTCATCAATTTCTAGCCAATTCAACTTTTCCTGTCCTTACCGCCTTTATTCTTGGGTTGATGACTACTATCAGTCCATGTCCACTTTGTACCAATGTAACTGCGATTGGCTTTTTAAGTAAAGATGTAAAAAGCAAACAACAAATCATTCGCAATGGAATGATGTACGTATTAGGCAAAATCATCGCTTTTACGGCGCTTGCTGCCATTTTTGTGATGGGTGGAAGCGTATTGCCCACTCAACAGTTTTTCGAGACCTATGGAGAAATGTTACTAGGACCTTTTCTGATTATAGGCGGTTTGTTTATGCTTGAATTCTTTAAATTTCATAAACACACTTCTACACATCATTCCTCTGAAAGTTTTAGTGAAAGGTTAATTCAAAAATCAAAATCTGGAAGTGCCAAATGGTCACTATTTCTAGGCATTATTTTCTCTTTGGCTTTTTGTCCTTACAGTGGCGTGCTTTTCTTTGGTGGCTTGATACCCCTTACTTTAGCTGAGCCAGCTGGTTTATTATTGGCAATTGTTTTTGCTTTGGGCACTGGACTTCCAGTAATGATTATTGCTTGGATATTGGCCTATAGCTTTGCTGGCATCGGTAATTTCTACAATAAAATCCAAGTCTTTGAAGTTTGGTTTCGTCGAAGTACTGCCATCATCTTTATTCTTGTAGGAATTTATGTGGTCATTGAATACTTTTCACATTTTGGACACGCACATTAATACCAAACTTTACACGGCGACAATTTTCGTTTTTATTTACAAAAAAAGATGAACACAAAGTCACAAAGACACGAATTAATATGTGTTCAAAACGAATATTTCCACTTTTCATCGCCACTTTTTCACATCGTAATAGCCTCTGTTTTGTGGCTTTGTGGCTTTGTGTTTGTTTTTTTTAACGCAGTTTAAAGCATAAAGCATAGGGAACTATATAAGCAAAATCACAAAAAGAGCCAATCGAAAGGATAAACTTTTCGTTTGGCTCTTTTTTTATATTAAAAAAGACCAGAGGAATAGCCTTAAGTAATTTGAGCAATATAATGGCTTATTTTCTTGCCTACACCAATAGATCATTTTAAGAATTTTGAACGCCAAGGACGCTAAGTTTAGAAGTCGCAAAGTTCAGATAAACAGTATGAAAATTTATTTGCGTCTCAGCACCTTTGCATCTTTGCGTTAAGAAAATTATTTTTCGACCAAACAAAATAATACGACATCATATCTATACCATTACTTAATTATTTCACTTGCTCCTTTGCCCAACTGTCTTTTAATGAAGCAGTACGATTAAAAACAAGTTGCTCTGGAGTTGAATCAAGATCCACATTAAAATAGCCAATTCTTTGGAATTGCAAATGATCCAAAGCCTTAGCATTTTTCAATGAAGTTTCTACACGACAATTAGTTAAAACTTTTAGTGAGTCTGGATTTAATAAATCACGGAAATCACGCTCATCGGCAGATGGATTTTCAACCTTAAAGAGTCTATCATACAGTCTTACTTCAGCTGGCAAGCTATATTCTGCAGATACCCAATGTAAGGTTCCTTTTACCTTCCGATTGCTCTCAGGCATTCCACTCTTTGTTTCAGGATCATATTCGCAATAAATTTCTTCAACTATTCCATGCGCATTTTTCTTACAACCCGTACATTTCACGATGTAAGCACTCTTTAGTCTTACTTCCTGACCAGGCGTCATACGGAAGAACTTTTTAGGTGCTTCTTCCATAAAATCATCTCTTTCGATAAACAATTCTCTCGAAAATGCAATTTCACGAACGCCTGCCGTTTCATCTTCTGGATTGTTTACAGTTTCCATTTGCTCCACTTGACCTTCAGGATAATTGGTAATGATCAATTTCACAGGATCAATCACTGCATTTACACGGATCGCTGTTTTATTAAGGCTTTCTCGTACCGAATGTTCCAATAGACCGAGGTCTATCATTCCTTCTACTTTTGTATACCCTATTTTATCGATAAAACTATGGATGGCCTCTGCTGTATAACCTCTACGACGCAGTCCGCTAATCGTAGGCATACGGGGATCATCCCATCCGCTTACTAATCCTTCCTGCACCAATTGAAGCATTTTACGCTTACTCATTACGGTGTAGGTAATATTCAAACGGTTAAATTCTATTTGCCGTGGTGCATAATCACCGTCCTTAAATTGCTTGATAAACCAGTCATACAAAGGGCGGTGCACCTCAAATTCCAAAGTACAAATAGAATGCGTTACTCCCTCGAAATAATCAGATTGACCGTGTGCATAGTCATACATTGGATAGGCTTTCCATGCAGACCCAGTGCGATGATGCGGATGCGAAGTAATAATACGATACATCAAGGGGTCACGGAAATGCATATTGGGAGAAGCCATATCAATTTTGGCACGCAAAACCATGGCGCCCTCAGGTACTTCACCTGTATTCATTTTCTGAAAAAGGGCTAAACTTTCTGATACCGGACGGTTGCGGTAAGGACTTTCAGTTCCTGCCTGTGTAGGTGTTCCTTTCTGTTTAGCAATGGTTTCAGCCGATTGCTCATCTACATAAGCTTTCCCTTCTTGTATAAATCTCAAGGTCAAATCCCATAATTTCTGGAAATAATCAGAAGCATAATAGACATTATCCCATTGATATCCTAACCATTGTATATCTTCTTTAATGGAATCAACATATTCTACATCCTCTTTTACCGGATTGGTATCATCGAAACGAAGATTGCAAATGCCACCATATTTAGTAGCGGTTCCAAAATCCATACAGATTGCTTTAGCATGACCAATGTGCAGATATCCATTTGGCTCTGGCGGGAATCGGGTTTGAATACGTCCACCATTTTTACCTTCTTTAATGTCTTGTTCAATAAAAACCTCAATAAAGTTTAAACTTTTTTTAGGTACTTCGTTGCAGTCTTCAGTAATCATTACCCTTTAATTATAAATTTATATTTAGCCCTGTAATGGACTTAATGAAATAGAAAAAGTAAGTCGATTAGTTTATAAAGGACTTACTTTTTTTTGTATGATAATTTATTTATTAGTTCGAATAGCCCTTAATAATACCGCGAGGAGAATTACGAACAAATTGGAGGATCTCATCTCGTTCGTTCGTTGCTGGAAGTTCAGCCTCTATGCGTTCTATTGCTAAAGAAGTATTCATTCTTGACTGGAACAAGTATCGATAAATGTCCTGAATATCACGGATTTGCTCGTTTGTAAATCCACGACGGCGTAAGCCAATAGAATTAATCCCTGCATAAGAGAGTGGATCACGACCCGCTTTCACAAAAGGTGGAACATCTTTGTTAACACCAGAACCACCTTGTATCATAACATGTGAACCAATATGTGAAAACTGATGCACTAAAATATGAGCACTTAAAATTGCAAAATCATCAATAATTACCTCGCCAGCCAATTGTGTTCCATTCCCTAAAATTACATTATTACCCACAATACAGTCGTGAGCAACGTGAGAATAGGCCATAATCAGGCAGTTATTACCTACAACTGTTTTATGTTTTGCTATCGTTCCTCTATTGATGGTTACACATTCACGTATGGTTGTGTTGTCACCAATAATGGCCAAAGTATCTTCACCCTTGAATTTTAAATCCTGTGGTATGGCACCAATGACAGCACCAGGGAAAATATTGCAGTTTTTACCAATTCGAGTACCTTCTAGGATGGTGACATTCGATCCAATACGAGTACCTTCGCCAATGATAACATTTTTATCTATCGTAACAAAAGGGTCAATTACCACCGAGTCTGCAATTTTTGCATCAGGATGAATGTATGCTAAAGGTTGTTTCATTATTATTTTTTAATTTTAGCTTCGTACTTTAAAATTATCGTAAAAGTTAAAAGCTGTGATCATTTCGAGGTTTATAATTCAATTCACCTTATTTGTTTTTCACAATCTGACACATCAATTCTGCCTCTGCAACGATTTTACCTCCTACAAATGCGTAACCTTTCATAATGGCACAACCACGACGCATTGGCTCAGGCATTTCTAAATGGAAAAGGACAGTATCACCCGGTACAACTTTTTGACGGAATTTCACACCATCAATTTTCATAAAATAAGTAGAATAACATTCAGGATTTTCAAGTCCGTGTAGCACCATAATTCCACCCGTTTGTGCCATTGCTTCTACCAATAATACTCCTGGCATAACTGGTTCTTCTGGGAAATGACCCATGAAAAATGTTTCGTTTACGGATACATTTTTAACACCTACAATGGTATTTTGGCGTACACTGATTACTTTGTCGACCATTAAAAATGGCCAGCGATGCGGCAACAATTTACGAATGTCATTCACATCCATTACTGGTGGAATGGTATCATCATAAATTGGAGCTTGAATTTCTTGTTTTTTTAATTCCTTGCGAATGATTTTAGCCAAATCAGTATTGATTTTGTGGCCAGGGAAAGTAGCGATAACCTTACCTTTAATTGGTTTTCCAATCAAGGCCAAGTCACCAATGACATCTAATAATTTGTGACTGGCAGGCTCATTGTCAAATTTCAAACCGCCATTAATATATCCCAATTGATCTGCTGAATGATGTTCTTGTCCCATCACATCAGCTAATTTATCTAGTTCTTCTTGTGTTTTTTGTTGATCATAAATAACGATGGCATTTTTCAAATCTCCACCTTTAATTAGATTCAAACTCAACAAAGTCTCTACTTCATGTACAAACACAAAAGTACGAGCACCGGCTATTTGACTTGCAAAATCATCCAATGAACTTAGACTTGCAAATTGATTACCTAAAATACAAGATTTAAAACCAATGTGTACATCTACACTAAAAGAGTCATCTGGTAAAATTGTAATTTTAGCACCTGTTTCAGGATTGCTATATTCAATTTTTTTGCGAACAATATAATATTCTCTTTCTGCTTCTTGTTCTTGAATACCAACTTGTTGGATCCCTTCTACAAAAGCAATGGCACTTCCGTCTAATATTGGAAATTCAGGGCCATCTACTTCTAACATACAGTTGTCTATACCCAATGCATAAAGCGCAGACATAGCATGTTCAATGGTGCTAACCTGCATATCGCCTTTTTTGAGAACGGTACCACGAGTCGTTTCAGCAACGTATTCTGCTAATGCATCCATTTGAGGCTGATCGGGTAAATCAACGCGCTTGATTTTTATACCGTGATTTTCAGGTGCGGGCACAAAAGTAAGCGTAATCTCTAGACCTGAATGTAGTCCTTTTCCTGATAGGGTAAAGGAGCTCTGAAGGGTGTGTTGTTTTGACATATTCATTTAGAAATGCTATTAATTCTATTTTCTAATTCTTGTATCTGTTTTTGTAATGCAAAAACGGTTTTTTGAAGTTCGGGTAGGTTTTTATGAACAACCGATGATCGTTGAAAGTTGGAGACAGGTATGGCTGGTGAACCTTGGAATACTTGACCGCATTTTTTAACAGAAGAAGCAACTCCTGCTTGGGCACCAAATATTGTATTATCGGCAATTTGAATGTGTCCTGCCATTCCAACTTGTCCTGCAATGATGCATTGTTTTCCAACTTTAGTTGATCCTGAAATACCTGTCTGTGAGGCAATTACTGTATTTTCACCGATCTCAACATTGTGAGCTATTTGAATTAAGTTATCCAATTTCACCCCTTTGCGAACAATGGTACTGCCCAATGTTGCACGGTCTATGGTTGTATTGGCACCTACTTCAACATTGTCTTCCAAAACGACATTTCCCATTTGAGGGATTTTCTTATAGGATCCATCTTCAAGGGGAGCAAAACCAAATCCATCGGATCCAATCACCACTCCTGCATGTAAGACACAGTTGTTACCAATTTCACACAAGTTGTAAACTTTCACACCTGCAAAAAGAGTGACATTTTCACCCAAAATCGCACCATCTTCTATACAACTATTTGCATGTAAAATTGAATTTTTACCGATTGTGACGTCATCACCAATGTAAACGAAAGGTGCGATGTAAGCATCTTCACCAATCACAGCACTATCAGAAACATAGGCCAAAGGAGAAATCCCCGTCTTTTTAGGTTTGGTTTGTTCTACCAAAGTCATTAAAGTTGCTAAGGATTTATATGCATCCTCCACCCGAATAAGTGTTGCCTTTGGGGTCCTTTCCAATTGGAAGTCATTGTTAATAAGTACTATACTTGCGTTAGTATCATATAGATATTGACTGTATTTCGGATTCGATAAAAAGCTTAACGTGCCCGGTTTTCCTTCCTCAATTTTAGAGAAATTACTTACTTTAACCAGTGCATTACCTTCGGTAGTGCCTCCTAAAAAGTCAGCAATTTGTTGAGCTGTAAACTCCATATCATTAAATTTTGGTTACAAAAGTAATAAACAATTTTCAATTATCCATACAGCTGCTAGTGAAGCATAGCTTAGTAGCATAGCATAACTTAGCTAAACACCACTTAATTAAGTGGTTATGCCTTGTTCGGCAGTCTAAAGTAGAAGAAATAATATTTTCTTACTTTTTTAGTCAAAATAGTAATATTCAGCAACTCCGATGCATCTGCAATGTCTTTGATACTACCATCTTTATATAGGATATTGATATTATCGTCCGAAGAAGAGTAGGTATCTGTACTTACCACTTCTTCCCCCATAAAATAGGCTGCATCCTCTAAACTTATTCCAAAATGCTCACTATATTGTTGTAAAAAGTTGGAACGTTTCGTGGAATCAACACCTTCAGTCAGCACTTCAATTTTAAACAAACGCCTGTTGATAAAGGCTTCGCATAAAGTTGAAAGAACAACATCCTCCTCACTGGACCATACTTTTATGGCTGAAATCAAATCAGAATCATCTAGCAATGCAAAATACGACAAAGCCTTTTCAGATGCTTTGAAATCATCTTTGGCAATTTCATTGTACAAAAAATAATGTAGTGCTGGCGTTGCAAATAATTCTCTTCCCTTTAAGGCTAATTCTTTGGCACGATTAAGAATATTCATCAACATTTTCTCAGCTGCCACAGAAGTTTTGTGCAAATAGACTTGCCAATACATTAACCTTCTGGCCACCAGAAATTTCTCGATAGAATAAATCCCTTTGGCTTCCACCACTAATTTATCATCGTGTACATTTAACATTTTGATGATACGAGCGGCACCAATATTACCCTCAATAACACCAGAATAAAAACTATCACGACTTAGATAATCCAATCTATCCATATCCAATTGGCTGGATACCAATTGATGAAGGAATTTTTTATGATAAGTATTTGTAAAAATTTCCAATGCCAATTGCAATTTCCCATTCATTTCACGATTGATTTTTTGCATCAACCAATATGAAATCTGCTCATGCCTCACTCCCTTCACCAAGGTATGTTCCAGAGCATGTGAAAAAGGTCCGTGACCAATATCGTGCAATAAAATGCAGGCGCGTACGGACTCTGCTTCATGTGGTGTAATTTCATGACCCTCTTGGCGCAATTGCAAAATGGCTTCTCCCATCAAGTGCATGGCCCCTAGAGAATGCTGTAAACGAGTATGTTGCGCGCCTGGGTAAACCGTAGATGCCAAACCCAACTGTTTGATTCTATTCAACCTTTGAAAATAGGGATGTTGAATGATATCATAAATAAAATCGTTTGGGATATTGAT
>CANFFA010000084.1 GCA_947445425.1 Paludibacteraceae bacterium | reverse complement strand
TCCCAATCGCCTCTTTCTCTCTCTCGATTTTACGTCCCATCACCAACTATTATCGTATGGGACTAGGTCTGGACGGATTTTATGATGGAGCGTATGATGGCAATACTAAATTCAAACGAACTTTCATACAATCTGATGAATTGAAAAACAAACTACGAGGGGGCATTTTATGGCAACACGAATTAATACATGGCAGATTAACGGCAGGATTACATTTTGGAGTGTATTTGTACGACCCTCTAAAAAATTTAGGACCCTGTGATAGTAATGGCAATTTAATTAATCCTACGCAAAGAAAACCCATAATTTACAACTATGACATTGAAAAAGAAGATGGATGGCTGTATACAAGGGCTGCACTAAAATACTCATTAACTGAACATCTATTTTTATCCTTGGGACTTAAAACACATTATCAAAAGGCTGAATTTATCGAATGGGGAGTGGGTTGTCGGTTATAATCCATAAGGAATGGAGATAAATTACAAGATATATTAGATTTCATACTATGAATTCTAATTGGAAGAATGCAAAACAAAAATTAACAATAAAATATACAGTCATAACAAACTGATTATATAATACTTAAAATTAACTTTTAAATATTATACAACATTCCAACTATAATTACTTGCAGATATAAGAAAAAGCATTACCTTTGCACCGCATTATAAAAATGATTTAGTAGCTCAGTTGGTAGAGCACATCCCTTTTAAGGATGGGGTCCTGGGTTCGAACCCCAGCTGGATCACAATAAAAAAAGCCTTTCGAATTAAAATTCGAAAGGCTTTTTTTATTGTACTCTATTGTTATACTATTTCGCGGCACTCATTGCCAACCTAAAACCGATACGGTTATTAAAACTACCAGGATCATATCCACCTCGGTGTTTAGTTGTACAAAAACGATATTCATGTTTCCATGATCCTCCTCTATTTGTTTTGCGCACACCAGAAACTGGACCGGTAGGATTTAGTTTAAATTCAGGATTATAATCTCCTAACCAGTCACTACACCATTCCCAAACATTTCCTGACATGTCATATAAACCTAACTTATTCGGTTTTTTTGTTCCTACTGGATGTGGCACTGCATTTGAATTTTCTTCTGTCCAGGCATAGGCCCCAAGCTCTACATCAAGGTTAGTCCCTGAAAATTTAGTTCCTGACAGATCTCCACCACCTGCAGCATACTCCCATTCCGCTTCTGTTGGCAAACGATAGGTTTTACCTGTGAGGGCATTCAGTTTCAAAATAAACTCTTGAACCGTATTCCAACTCACATCATCAACAGGCAAATTATCTCCTTGAAACTTACTCGGATTATTGCCCATAATGGCTTTCCATTGCAATTGTGTCATTTCGGTTGTCTGTATAAAAAAATCAGGTATAATTACATCATGTATAGGTAAAGTAGACCAATGTTCATCTATCACAGTAGTATTATTACCCATCGAGAAGTGTCCTCCTTTCACAAAGGCCAAATCAACTTTAATATTCGATTTTTCTACGGACATTTGTTTAGGGGTCGGTGCTAAACTCAGTTCATAAGTCGTCACTCCACCTTCAGATAAAACATTTATTAACTTCTCTATCTTTTTATTATTTTGAACTGCACTAATGGTATGACAGCCGAAACTCAAATTACCAGAATAGGGCGAAGAGCCCACCTCTACCCCATCAATTAGCAAATTACATGCAGTGGGAATCGTTGTAACTTTAACAACACGTCCCAAGACTAAAAGTGAATTAATAGTTGATATTTTACCTTCTTGAACAGTTACTTTGCTATTGCTGGTGACAAATCCATCTTTCACTAATTGAACAGTATAATCACCTATCAATAAGTCATTTATTTTAACTGGAGTCAGTCCGTAATCTTTACCATTGACAAGTACTTTTGCTCCTATTGGAGTAGAGTTTACATCTATAGAACTAGTTATAGGAAGTAACTTCAATTCAAAATCCTTACTCTCTCCCTCCATTAGATCCACTTCAACTTTCCTCGTCTTATAATTTTCGAGGAGTGCTTCGATTGTATAAATCCCTGCATTCAATCTACCTGCCCAGACACCAGAACCTTTGGGTTGACCATTAATAATGATCGCTGCATTTTCAAGTGATTTCACGGAAACAGTTGCAAAGTTCGGTTGCAATACAAAAATTGCATTGGTAGTTTTATCATCATCAACAATAACTTTTTGTGACATTTGTTGATGAAATTCCTTCATCACTTGAACCAAGTGCTCTCCACTCGGCAAAGCTAGACTTTTACAGGGCGTGACTTGATTTAATAATCTACCATCAATCATTACTTTCGCACCATCTTCAGGAACACTACTTATAAATACAAAACCTGATGCAGACTCGAGGTGGACATCAAGTTGTACATTTTTATCAGAAATCACGATTGTGCCTGTAGAAGCATAAAACAGTGGTGCTTCAACTCTATAGGTATATGTACCAGGCCTGTATCTTCCTGTATACTCACCGGTCTTAACAAGAACCTTATCTATGTAAACATTTGCTGTAATTGGATTCGGCTTAATCAATAGCCACTGGGCATTTTGAAATACAGAATCTATCTTTTGCTGTTCAGCTGAATAGACTAGCGAATTACAAATGAATAGAATAAAAAGTAGGGCAGTAGTAAATTGTCTCATACAGCAAGGTGTCAATAAAAATTAAATTAAGATGCTCTTTAAAATTAGATCGTCAACAAGTATTTTTTAAAACCTTCAAAATCTTTAGACAACTCAATGCTTTGCTTTTCTCCTTTCATGAATGCTTGTAATTTCAAAGGGATTTCGATCTTAGCATCGATAATTCTTTCTACCGTTTCTAAGAACTTGGCAGGATGCGCCGTTTCAAGAAACACACCATTTTCACTATCAAGTAAATCATCAACTAAGGCTTGATACCCACAAGCTCCATGAGGATCAAGGAGATAATTAGTTTCTTCAAAACAAGATTTCAATGTCTCAGCTATTTGATCGTCATCATAACTCACCCCGCTGATATCCGAAACAATTTCATCGTAAGAACCTGCATATAAATCGAGTACGCGTGCAAAATTACTAGGATCACCAACATCCATCGCATTGGCAATGGTCGAAACGGAAGGACGTGGAGCGTATTCACCGGTTTCTAAGTATTGCAAGAAAATGTCATTTAAATTATTGGCAGCAATAAAACGTTTGATAGGTAGCCCCATACGCTTGGCAAAAAGTCCAGCAGTGATATTACCAAAATTACCACTGGGTACAGACACCACCATTTCGTCAGATTTGCCTATTTTTTTCAATTGCGCATAAGCATAAAAATAATAGAAAGATTGTGGTAAAAAGCGAGCTACGTTGATAGAATTGGCTGATGTAAGTTTTAACTTGGCATTCAACTCCTCATCCATAAACGCAGACTTCACTAATGCTTGGCAATCATCAAAAGTTCCATTCACCTCTAATGCGGTTATATTCTGCCCCAAGGTAGTAAACTGACACTCTTGTATAGGACTTACCAAGCCCTTTGGGTACAATACGTAAACATCAATGCCTTCCACACCAAGGAAACCATTGGCCACAGCACTTCCAGTATCTCCAGAAGTAGCTACCAATACATTCACTTTTGCATCTGCCTGCTTTTTAATAAAATAACCCAATAAACGAGACATGAATCGACCACCGACATCTTTAAATGCCAATGTTGGACCATGATACAATTCTAAACTATAGAAATTATCCTTTACATTTACCAAAGGAACATCAAAATTCAAAGTATCATACACTATCTCCTTCAATGCAGCAGCCTCAATATCTTCGCCAAAAAAAGCATCTGCAACCGTGTAAGCAATTTCTTGAAATGACAATGTTTCTATCGTATCAAAAAATGATTGTGGTAAAACTTTAATGCTATCGGGCATAAATAAACCTTTATCCTCTGCTAAACCTTTCACAACGGCATCTTGTAGCGAGACACCATTCACTTTCTTATTCGTACTGTAGTATTTCATGTGTAAATAATTTGCTAATTTAATAATATGCCAATGTGCCAATGATTTGCACACCAAGGATTTTTAAAGTCAATAATAAATTTGGGATTAAAAAATGTCATTTTTCCATCAGAAACAGATATTCATGGTACTTTCCATCGCTATTTACCCATTCATTGGTCCAGCGCATATTCCCCATCACATTTTTCGTGTAATCTATCTCAATGGCTTTCAATAATTTACCTGAGCTAGTAATGATATCATTCAGTTCTTGTTTCGTGGCACGACCACCTGAACTATAGGACAATAAAATGTAGTGTGAATTGGTTGCTTTGATCAATTTCCCTAAAGCTTCCATGGCTATAAAATGACCATGATCATTTTTTCTAAACTCTTCAAAAATTGAAGGTTCAACTCCATCCCTAGAATCTTCTCTACGGTTGGCTTTGCCAAAAATTGGAGGTTGGTCGTTAAGAATAACGCTGGTCCAGATGTGGTAGTAGGAATTATAACGAACCCTGCTGGGCGGCATCTTTTCATTATTTGAACCATAAGGAGGATCCAAATAAACAAAGTCGTATTCATTTTGTGCAATTGTATTGAAAATATCACCCCGAATTACCTGATTATTGCTCTTCATTTCAAAGCGTTTTGGTAATTTGAGCACCATATCATTGTAAGATCGAGGTGACCAGGCCGACAGATAAGCAACATAATGCCCCAAGGTACTATCAACTGCATCTAAGGCATAAATTAAACTGGTGAGAATAACACATTTATCCTCCCATGCAAGATTTAGACTGTCTATTTCACTTCGAATCGCATCTAGTTTTCTTGTATTCTTAGATTGAAAAGGACGTTTAATTTCATCCACTTCGCCGCCATAGTTTTGTGTAAACCAAGCATCAACTCCCTTTAATCCATTTAGATGGTCTAAAATGGATTGATAATACTGGTCCGACTGAGTTGACTTCAAATAACAAGTTGCAAAAACTTCAGACCAGACTGATATGTCATTAGCAGATGTGTCATAACCCAACTGTCCAAAAGCTTGTGCTACTCTGGTTGAACCACTAAATCCATCCAATACAGTTCTAACCTCCTTTAGTTCAGAAAGAAGCTCACAAATTGCTGGTATAATTTTTCGCTTAGAACCAGCATACTTGATTCCTTCGGTTTTCAAATTCATTTATCAGTTAGGGATTACAATACAGAAAGTTAGTCATCCAATAGACTTCTTGCGAAAGTCATTTTGTTGCATTTGAGACAATCGAGTAAAGAATAAAGACAGTGGATTATGTCTTTATTCTTTGCTCTTTTGTCAATTCATAGACTTATCATTTTCGACTAAACATAGCAAAAGTTTACTTTCGCAAGAGGTCTAATAAAGTCTAAATAATTAACTTACAACTTGTTTATTATCCAATTAAAACCTTCATAAACTCATCACCTTTAATTAAGCCATAACTACCTGCTTGTTGTGCAAATTCATCATAAACCATTACAGAATCAGCTTGTTCACCTGGCTTATAAATAATAAAAGGAATAGGGGAAATGGTATGCGTTTTGTAAGCGCAAGGAGTTGGATGATCTGGCAAAATGGCAATAGTAACAGGCTCGTTCCAAGTCGATACTTCATCAAATATGGTCTTTACTACCCTTGCATCCAAATACTCTATTGTTTTCAGTTTTAATTCAAAATCACCTTCGTGTCCTGCTTCATCACTCGCTTCAATATGTAAATATACAAAGTCATTTGTACGCAAGGCATCAATAGCGGCTTGCGCTTTTCCTTCATAATTGGTATCATAAAGACCTGTAGCACCCTCAACTTCAATAACTTCTAAACCAGCATACACACCAATCCCTTTTATTAAATCGACCGCTGATATTACAGATCCATTTTTAAAATTATATTTATCAATCAGTGTTTCCATTTCTGGTTTATAGCCAGGTGACCATAACCAAATACTATTCGCTTTGTCTTTACCTTGAGCAGCACGTTTCAAATTCACAGGGTGATTTTCAAGTAAAGCTTGAGAGCGTAAAGTAAGATCGTTTAAGAAGTCAGCAGTAGCCTGTGCTTCAGGCGTTAAAGCTTTAATCATCAGGTTTGCAAAAGCAGCGCCGGGAACATCGTGAGGTGCCGTGCATTTAAGCTGTTTATTGCCTCCTTTCATTTTAAACAAATGGCGGTATGAAACTCCTGGATAAAAGCTAGCCAATTCAGATCCTAACTCCTTTTCCAAGAAAAGTATTAGTTCTGTAGCCTCCTCATTACCAATATGACCAGCAGAATGGTTTTTAATTTTATCATCTTGAATACAAATCAAATTACAACGCATGGCCATTTCACCAGGTTCAATTGCAACGCCAATACTGGCAGCTTCTAAAGATCCACGACCTTCAAAAACCTTGTTTACATCATACCCCAAAACTGTCAAGTTGGCAATCTCACTTCCTGGTGAATAACCAGTTGGGATAGTATCGAACATTCCATTTCTACCCAAGGCCGCAATTTTATCGATATTGGGAATATTGGCAGCTTGCAATGGTGTTTTGTTTCCTAATGCTGCAATTGGCTCATCGGCCATGCCGTCACCAAGTATAATTAAGTATTTCATCTTTAATTTATTGTTCTAATTTATTAATATGCTAATGTGTCATTAGATTAACATCAATAGGCATTTTACTCTTGTATTACTATTTTTGAAATTTTGTGGTGTGCAAATTACACATGCCAATTTCAAAACATTTTTGCCGAAATCTAATTGTTTTCTCTATTCTTCTAAAAAGTCTTTATAATTAGGCAATGCAGCTTCAAATTTAGCAATGCTCTCTTCCAAAGTCAGATAACTTTCTCCACCTGCAGCATTTAGGTGACCACCCCCATTAAACAAATCTGCCGCCACTTTGTTGGCAGGAAAAGTCCCTTGTGAACGGAATGAAATCTTTATTTTATCAGTATCTTCACGCATAAAAACAGAGAAATCTACTCCAGCAATGGAGAGTGGTATATTTACAAATCCCTCAGCATCACCAGTTATATAGTTAAATTTCACAAGTTCAGCAGAGGAGAGTGTAATTAAAGCAGCACGAGCATCAGGATACAATTTCATTTTTTCATACAGACAAAAACCCATCAATCTGAGCCTGTCAGCAGAATAAGTATTGAAGACTTTACGATAAAGGGCATCTTTGTCGACACCCAGCTTAATTAACTCAGATACAATCGTATAGATTTCAAATTTATTGGAATTATAGGTAAATCCACCTGTGTCTGTCATCATACCAGTATAAATACATTCAGCACAAGCCAGATTAATTTTTGAAAAATCACCCATTCGGCATATTAATCTAAAAATCAACTCGCTAGTAGAGGATATTTCTGGATAGGAGATGACAATTTTAGCAAAATTACCTGGATGTAAATGATGATCCACCATAATTTTGGGGGCAGGAGCTGCTATAACAGCATCAGCCATTTTGGCCATTCTATTGGCAGTATTAAAATCTAAAGCAAATATCAGCTCTGAACTTGCAAAGATCTCATCCGCCTTTTCTTTATTATTTTCATAAATAATAACCTGATCTGCACCTGGCATCCATGCCAAAAAATCGGCAAAAGGTGTTGGTACAATTACAGTTGGTTCTTTGCCAATGGTCATCAAATAATGCCACAATGCCAATGACGAACCCATGGCATCACCATCGGGACCAACATGTACAACAATGGCAATTTTTTCTACCTTATCAATTGACTTTTTAACCTTATTGATAAGTTCTTCCGCAATTATTTTAGAGATCATTTGTTGAGATTTAATTAGTATACAAAAGTAAGAAAAAAAATAGAATATTTAAACGAAAAGCCAATTGTTGTAATAATTACAAAAACGAAGTCCTGAATAACTCATGAAACTTAGTTTTCTTCAAAATCAGTTTTATAGGCACCTTTTTCAGCAACTGAATAAAACTCAATATTTCTGGATAGGCATGCTTGTTTAATACTTTCAGTATACCACTTTGAAATCGTTTTATCAACAATAATTTTCAAGGGATGCACGCAATTTAATACTTGGTCCATTTTCGGTTTTAAATGATTTCCTATTATCAAATAGTCTAGTTCCAAAGGATTATCAGCAACTTTATTTTTCAATACATCATTCACCAAAAGCATAATTTTCAAGTCATTAAAAGATAAACACTCTTCATTAATAGAATTATTTTCACTTAAGAATTGTGGTTTCTCTAATTTTTGACGCTGCCAAAATGAATTAGCAATTTTCAGAGCTTCTATTGAGTCGGTAGAATATACGCAATTCTGTTTTCGGGTAATGATGTTGATATGTG
>CANFFA010000083.1 GCA_947445425.1 Paludibacteraceae bacterium | reverse complement strand
TCCAATCATACTTCTACCTTGTTTGATTTTGATAGCATCCAGTCCCCAAAAAGTGAAAAATATATTTACTTCATAACCTACTGCTGCTGCACCTGTAGCCAAAGTAAATACAGCTACCAGTTTATCAAAATCACCACTGAAGCCGATTAAAGATAGTTTTTTTTGTTCCATTTTTATTTTCTTTTAATCTCACAAACTGCTTGTTCGTAATCTACCAGATGAGTAACCGTTGGGTGGGTGCTACAAACTGGGCAATTGTGAGTTGGTTTAGTGTTGATAGTCCTAAAATCCATTGTCTTGGCATTGAAAGTGAGTAATCTGTTGGTAAGGAGTTCACCAACACCCGTCAAGTATTTTAATACTTCTGCCGCTTGAATAGTTCCCAACATACCAGCAATTGCACCCAATACACCAGCTTGCGAACAAGTTGGAACTGCATTTGGTGGAGGAGGGGAGTGGAAAAGACAACGGTAACAAGCTGCTCCAGGAACATAAGTCAAGGTTTGGCCTTCGAAGCGCAAAATACCTCCATGTGTAAATGGTTTTTTTGCAATTACACAAGCATCATTGATAAGGAATTTCACAGGGAAATTATCAGTCCCATCCACTACAAAATCGTAGTCCTTTATGATTTCTAATGCATTTTCAGCTGTCAATAATTCTTGGTAAGTAATTACATTCACATCTGGATTCAGAAGGTTGATTTTTTCCTTGGCTGAAATGACTTTAGGTTTATTTACATCTGGAGTAAAGTGTATGACCTGTCTTTGTAAGTTGCTTAAATCCACAACATCACCATCAATTATACCAATTGTTCCTACTCCTGCTGCTGCTAAGTAGAGTGCAATTGGAGCACCCAATCCACCTGCGCCAACGATTAAGACTTTACCGTTGTTTATTTTCTCTTGTCCTTCTACACCAACATCTTGTAATAGAATATGACGACTGTATCTTTGAATTTGATCTTCAGTAAAATCCATCTCTTTATAATTAAAAATTCAGAATTAATATTTAATACAATTTGCTTCCACCGCCCATAAAGTAGAGGAAATCTACTTCATCATTTTCAGATAATTTGGTTGTATCATAATCTTCTCTTACCACGAAAGTTCCATTTACTTGAATTGAAACCATACTTGGTTCGGCTACGTTGTTGATTACAAGTAGTTCTGATAAAGTCATTAATTCTTGAATGGTCTGTTCTTTTCCGTTTACTTTAATTTGACTCATAATTATTAAATTTTAAAAGTGAATTTTTAAAAGAGTGACTCAAAGATAATACTCAATGTGTTCAGTTGAAATACCCTTTGTATGGCATCTTTCTACCCTGTTTGTGGTATCCGTATTGTTTTAGATGTTTAAAGAAATGAAGCTTCTAAGTCTATTGATGAAGTTATTGAAGGCTAGTTTATTCTTTAGGTTTCATCACTATTTCCATTACATTAGCTTGAGAAACTATTGTCTTAAGTGTTTCACGTATGCTTTCGGATGATAATGCTTCAATGGCTGGTTTGTAATCGGTAACAAAGTTATATCCATTTTTATAGTATTGAATTAATGCACATTGCCACCAACTATTTTCAGCTTCATCTTCGCTTTGCTTTTTCAACATGTTTTCTTTTACTTTTTGCAAATCATCAGGTCGTGGTCCATTGGCAATAATTCCAGCTACTTCTGCGTGTATTATGGACATTAATCTCTCCTGTTTTTCAGGATCAGTATCGAATTTCATACTGATCGCAGCTTCATCAACTGGCACATTACTCATACTTCCACGTACTCCCACACCGTATGATCCACCTTCTTTTTCACGAATACTTTCTATGTAGCGAATGTTCAAGATACTACCAATGGCAGTTAGGATAGTTTTGTTAGTGATATTAAATGGTAAAGATGCGCTGTATATAATGTAGTTAGAAGCTTTTTTGACTTTCATATCTTTGGTAAAGTAGTTGTTTACTTTGCCAATCGGCTTGCGGATCTTATTGTCTATGAATGTTTCTTTTATGTTATTGGTTTTCAATCCACCTAGATAGGTACAAATCTGCTGTTGCAACTTTTCATTGTTTGGATCTATATTGCCTGTGAATATGAAGGTAAAGTCAGCCGGATTTGAAAATCTGTCTTTGAAAATTGACAAAGCTTTGTCTTGATTCACTAAATCAAGTTTTTTCAAATTCATGAGTACTGTTCTTGGATTGTGATTACTCAAAGTGGCACTGATAGAGTCCGAAAATGCTTTTCGTGGATCGGTTGCACTGTTTGCAAAGCTTGTTCTGTAGCCATTCATCATTGCATTAAAGGCATCGTTATCTTTACGGGGTGCAGTGAAGTGTAGGTAGTTTAATTGCAACATTGTCTCAAAGTCTTGAACCGATGAAGCTCCCGAAAGTCCTTCTTCATATTGGTCGATGGTTGGACTCACTGAGGCGGTTTTACCTGTGAGTATTTTGTCTAATTCCACAGAACTATAATTCCCTAATCCGTTGTTAGAAACGATATCATCAGCAAATAGTGCTGATGGTAAGTCCTCCAGTTTTATTTTAGATAGTCCTCCAGGACTATAAGCGCTGAGTAAAATCTCGTCATTTTTAAATGTTGTTGGTTTTAGTACGACCTTAATTCCATTCTTCAAAATCCACTCCGTAGTATTGAGAGCCGAATTTTGGGTAATGGTTTTTATTTCTCCAGTTGTAGGTGTCTTGTTTATTAGTTTTTGGTTTGATTTTTCCTCTTTTCTCGCTGTAATTTCTATCGTTTTTGAAGCTTTCACTGCTTCAAGGACTTTAAGTTCAGTTGGTATTTTTACTTTAGGCTTGTCGGGCGCCATTATGTTGACAATCAGGTTGCTGTCGGTAATGTATGATTTGGCTAATTCGTTAATCTCAGATATTTTTAAGTTTTCCAAGAAGGTTTGCATGGTTTTGTATTCCCACTCAATGCCTGGGATTACCTCATGATTCAAGAAATTCCGAACATATTCTTCTACCAAGTCATTGTTTTCCTGATTGTCTCTTTCATTATATGCTGTTTTCATTCGCTTTAGCATATTTGCCTTAGCCCGTGATAGTTCAGAGTTGGTAAACCCAAAGCGTTTCATTTTTTCTGATTCTTTGAGCAAGGCTTTTAAACCTTCCAATTCTTTACCTTCTTTTGGAACGACTAGTAACTGAAAGGCGTCTTTTGATTTGACCAACTCTCCATAAAATGCCTGTCCGCCTACGTAGGGTGCAATTGATTGTTGTGTGATTTCCTCAAAACGATTGTCCATCATGTTAGAAATCAATGCGTTTTTTGTATTTTTTGCATATCCTAACATGGAAAGCTTAACTTCAGTTGGTAAAATATCATGTTTATATTCAAGTTCAATCCTTGTCGTACGCGCTTCTGGGTCTTTTACTATAGAAACAATTGGTTGAAGATTGTTTGAAATTGTATAAATCGTCCTTTCTTCAGTATTGATTTTCTTTGGTATGTCAGCAAAAAGGAGCTTGATTTTAGCTTCTACTTTGTCTACATCTATATCTCCTACAATTAAGATCGCTTGTAAATCAGGTCTGTACCACTTTTGATAAAAATCGCGTAGTGTTTGATGGGTAAAGTTGTTGATAATGGCTGTATCGCCAATTACATCGCGTTTAGCGTATTGAGAAGCTGGATATTTAAGTCTGTTGGATTCTTTCCACATACGTCTTTCTGGACCAGCACCAGTCCGCCACTCTTCACGAATAACACCTCTTTCGGCATCAATTTCATTACTTTCGAGCGAGATAGAATTTGACCAGTCATGAAGCACTAATAAAGCACTGTCAACAATGGTCTCACGGATGGTTGGGACATCAGAAAGATTGTAAACGGTTTCATCTAATGCAGTGTGGGCATTAATGTTGGCTCCGAATTTAACTCCTATTTTCTCGAAATAATTAATAATTTTTTTTCCTGGGTAATGACTAGTCCCATTAAAAGCCATGTGTTCTAGGAAATGTGCCAATCCATTTTGATTGTCATTTTCGAGTATTGCACCTACGTTTTGCGCAATGAAAAATTCAGCTCTTTGTTTTGGATTTTGATTGGCGCGTATATAGTAGGTAAGGCCATTTTCCAATTTTCCGTATCGAATTTTTGCGTCGATAGGAATTGTTTGAGCTTGAGTAATTATTGAAGTGAAAAGAAGTATGTTGAGGAATATTTTCATGGTAAATTAAGTAATTTGCGAATGCGACTAAGGTTTCATTTTTATACTTTATTGAATCATCTTATTTCTCATTTCTAGAAATACTTTTTGTTGTAAAATGCTGTCAGCTAAGGCGTAATTATCTCTGCCTGCCAAGCGTGTGAAAACATGGAGTTTTGATTTCTCCATTTCGACCTCTATTTTAGCACCTGTAGCTGTTTTTATTCCTTTGTAAATCATTAGGGCACTGATGGGGTCTGCCACATCATCTACTGAACTTTTGTAGACTTTCATAAAGCTTGATTGTGGTAAAGTAATTCCATCTTCTAAGTCTTTTCGAGTCATATCTATTAAGTTCATCAATTGTTGTAATGTTTCTTGGGGTCTGTATACATACCATTTTCCTTTTTCTCCAGAGGCTAATTCAGTAGTGGAATAGCCGAGTATCGGTCCTAAAAGTCCTACTAATGTTAGCGTCTTATTTGCAGGAACAATAATGGGATCAATTAGAAAAATACCTTTGGGTGCAATGTGTTGGTTAAAATATCCCTCCTTAACCAAATTGATGATTAAAGGTGCTCCTGTAGATGATCCGGCCAAATAGATTTTTTTATATCCAAGTTTTTCTAATTTTTCATATTCAATAATAATGGAACTTTGCCAATCTTTCCAAGTGGCTGCTTTGAAATCTGCATAATCTCGGCCATGTCCGCCTAATAATACTTGTGAAACTAGAAAGCTAGCATCTGTGTTTGAGAAGGTGCGAATTTCATCCCATTCAAAGGTTGTGGCAGAATAGCCATGTGCCGCGATGAGTACAGGCTTGTTGAGCTGTGAAGCATCAGGGCTAGGGTATTTTGCTGAAATAAGATATTTCTCAGGATGAATTAAAGAAGAATCGGAAATGATTTTTCCATCCAACATGGTGGCATCGTCTATTTCTGGAGTTGAATTACAGGCAAATAGAAATATCAGGAGAGATAAATAGATATAAAATACTTTCATTTTAGGTGAATTGTTGTTGACTGAAATTATTTTCGAATAAAATAGAAGGCACTTACTTGACAATAAAATGGGAAAAGAGTACCGGGTGTATCAATTCCATTACCGTTGATGATGTTGTAAGCAGCTGAACAACTGATGGCCATTGGGAAATGAAATTTATAAAAAGCGCCAGCTTCTGCCGAGAACAATAGGCTATTGTGTGGAAGTACATCGAAGATTGGGTCTTCCATATCCGAATGGAAATAACCACTGTTTAAACCTGTGAAAATCTGAAAATTCTTCTCAGCGCGGAATCGCCAATCAAGGCCTACAATATAATTATCTTGTTTAATGGCATTGCTGTTTAGAGCACTCCCAAATCTACTACTCAGATAACTGAGTTTTAGGTGTAGTTTTTTATTTAGAATTGATTGGGAACTAATATCAGTACTAATCCCATTTTCCCAATATAATTTATTTGTCTTTTGTGTTCTGAATCCCATTCCTAAGTCATAGGATTTATTATCTTGAGCTATGGATAAATTGCTGAATAATAATAGTAGGAATAGATATTTTATACAAGTTTTGTTCATTTATTTAGTATTGAAATTCGACTTGGTCAGTTCTAATTGTCGTTTTCTAAGAAATTTGTGTATCTGTTAAAACGATATAAACGACATTTTGTTGTCTAACATTCAGATAATTATAGTTTTTCACCATTTTTTTATTAAGAAATAGCTTCTATGTTCTCTTTGTTGATAATATTTTTAGCTCCAGAAGCATAAAGGTCTTCAATTCGTGCAGCATAACGTTCTTCTACTTTTCCGCGCATAATTTTCATGGTGCTGTTCACCAATCCATTTTGCTCTGTAAAAGGTTCTCCAATGACTGCCACTGCTGCTGGAAGCCAACGATCAGGAAATAGTGTATCAAGCTTTCCGCCTTTCCTATACTCATTTATTTCTCTTTGTAATTTATTTAAAACTAGTTCTTTAGCTTCAATTGAGTCCAAGTCTAAATGCGGTTTTTTGATATGAACATATCTTTTTAATGCCTCTTTGTTTGGTACTACAAGGGCAGAAGTATAGGGATTTTGACTGTTATAAAGAATTACTTGATCAATGAAGTGTGAATTTTCTACCATCGATTCTTCAATTCCTTCTGGACTGTATTTTTCCCCATCGCTAGAAATGAGCAAGCTTTTGAATCGTCCTACCACATATAAAAAACCTTTATCATCCATGTAACCCATATCGCCAGTATGCAACCATCCATCTTTAATGGTTTCTGATGTTGCTTTTTCGTTTTTGAAATAACCAGCCATGACATTTTCACCTTTGATTACGACTTCTCCTTTTTCAAAAACAGGAAGTGCAAATCCATTTGCATCACGTATTTCCAATGTTAGTGGTTTTACTAAATAACCTGATGAACCCAATTTGTGTCGTTTTAATCCACTGGAAGAGATCACTGGTGTAGCTTCCGAAAGTCCATAACCTTGAAACATAGGCATACCGATAGCATAAAAGAAACGTTGTAGTTCAATGTCGAGTAAAGCGCCTCCACCAACGAAGAAATCGATATTTCCACCAAATCCTGCTCTGATTTTTGAAAATATAATTTTATCAAAAATCTTTAAAAGTGGTTTTTTAATCAAATGAATGCCTTTCCCTCTGTTGTGTCCTTCTTTGTTATATGAATAGGCTGTTTTTAATGCAAAATTGAATAGTGAATTTACGAATGGCCCTTGTGCAGCAATCCCGGTTTCGATGTTTTTCTTAAAGTTCTTGGCAAGTGCTGGAACGCTAAGGATGATATTCGGTTTTAATTCCTTGATATTTATTGGAATGTTTTTCAAAGTTTCCATTCCCGTTTTACCACTTTGTACGGTACCGACACTTGCCCCTGATGCCATAAAGATATAAAATCCAGCTACATGGGCAAAACAGTGGTCGAGTGGTAGAATAACAAGCGTGCGGTAATGGGGGTGAACTTCCATTAAAGTAAGGGCTTGTTCCACATTGGCGGTATAGTTTCGGTGGGTAAGCATAACCCCTTTTGGATCAGCTGTTGTGCCTGAGGTATAGGTAATGTTAGCCAAGTCATTGGCCTTGATTTTTGAGCTTGTTTCTGCAATTACGGTTGGATTTGCTTTTAAATAGCTTTTACCCAATTCCATCAATTCTCTCCAACTTATTTCATTGGATTCATAATGATCTTGTTCGTTCATTATGATTACTTTCTCAATTAATGGTAGCTCAGAAATGATGGAGCGAACTTTTTTAAGTTGTGATCCTGAAACGAAAATGAATTGTGCCTCAGAATGAATCAGGCGAAATATTAAATCATTGCTCTCTTCTAGTTTAATAGAGAGGGGAACACTTACTGCTCCAGCGTGTAAAATACCTAGTTCGCCGATGATCCAGGCATTTCTTCCTTCACTTAAAATACCTACTTTATGTCCAGCTTTTACACCTAGATCTAAAAGACCAGCTGCGATAAAGTGACTCTGTTGTTGCGTTTCAAGGTAATTGGTCGGTTCGTAGACTGTTCCTGTTTTTTCCCATAGAAAGGTATTTTGTCCGTACTTTTCAACGCTTCTGTTCAGTAAATCAATGATGGTTGGTTTCATGCGTAATTAATGTGCTAATTATAAAATATGCCAATGTGCCAATTTCTGGCTATCAGAAGACTTTTTTTATGACAGAATAAAATTGATTAAAGTTTTCTAGTTTCACCTGTAAGCGGTTCACTTTCATGTTTGAATTTGTTTACTGAGGTGACCACGAAGGTGTAATTACCTTTGAATTTTTCGTCGATTTCACGTAGGTCTATGCAACACTCAGTAGTTTTCATTAAGATGTTTTCAGGATTGTCCAAGTCTCCAACTGATTTTCCTGGAAAGACGTATACAACATAATAAGCCACTTCACAACCACCTTCTTCTTTGATTTCATCCCATACCAAAAACGCCGCTTCTCCATCTTTTATAATCCGTAAATTTTGAGGTTGTGCTGATGCTTCTCCGACAATATTTCTGTTAATCGGGCACAAAGCAGGATATTTATAAAAGCTATTTTTTAAACTGTCGCTAAGTCCCTGTTTGTTTTTTAAAAATGCATTGGCACTATAAAAAACAACACCATCAACTTGTGGATATTGTTTGTTCAAATTTAATTGCCT
>CANFFA010000082.1 GCA_947445425.1 Paludibacteraceae bacterium | reverse complement strand
TTGTTCTCCGA
The DNA here is from genome assembly GCA_947445425.1 of Paludibacteraceae bacterium. Taxonomy (GTDB): domain Bacteria; phylum Bacteroidota; class Bacteroidia; order Bacteroidales; family Paludibacteraceae; genus Paludibacter. The sequence continues at coordinate 8,357 of CANFFA010000082.1, read as the reverse complement.
TTCAAAAGGTAGGTTATGGATTGGGGGAGACAACGGATTAGCCTTTTTAAAAAATGAAAAAATTACAGCCTTCAATATGCTAAATGGCTTGCCAGACAACAACATAAATGATATAATAGAGGTAAATGGTGAAATTTGGATTGCCACAAATAACGGTCTTTCGGTATTCAAAGGTGACAGTACCTTTGTAAATTACTCAACAAAAAATGGTTTGCCTCACAATAACATTTTTTCCTTGGCTAAAGACCAAGACCAAGCATTATGGGCTGGCACAGGAAAAGGTGCAGCTAAATATTATGAAGGCCAATTCGAGATTTACGACAGCGACAATGGTTTAACAAACAACCCCATTAACAAAATCATTCTCGATTCTTGGGAAAACACCTGGTTTGGAACCAAAGGAGCTGGTTTATATAAATTCGCTGGCCGAGCATTTACCTATTACACAAAAGAAGATGGGATAAAATTCGACAACATCACAGCCGTTCTGGTAGACGAAGAAGATTACAAGTGGTATGGAACATTGGGTGGAGGAATTTACCGCATGAGACATGATACCCTTGTTCAATTTACAACAGATAACGGTTTACCTAGCAATCAAATTACCTCCTTATCTGAATCAGCAGATGGCAAAATATGGGTTGGGACTCCCGCTGGCATAGCGAAAATCATAGAAGGTAAAATCTATAAAGCTGCAGAAATCAACATCATAGACGAAAATGTAAGCTGCCTATACGAAGATTTAAAAGGCGTCTTATGGATTGGTACACGCGCTGGAGTCACAGCATTTGATGGTGTAAATTCAATGAATTATAGCAAACTTAATGGCCTATCATCGAATAATATCAGATGTATCGGAGAAGATGATTTAGGTTTGATTTGGATAGGCACCTTCGAAGGTTTGAATGTATTTGATGGCAAAGAATTTCTTACATACACGGCAGAAGACGGGCTCCCTTCCAATGTAATTAATGCCATAGTTAAAAATCCAAGCAGCAATTCTAGTAAAAGAGGTAGCTCAGTATGGATAGGCACTGATAAAGGATTAGTTAAATTTGAAAACGATGCTTTTAAAGTGTTTACCACTAAAGATGGTTTGGGACTAGACAACATTTCACTCTTGCAATTCGACGGAAATAATTGTTTATGGGTAGGCTCGATGAGAGGCGTTGACAGAATTTTCTTAAATCCACCTCAAATTGTAGCCGACAAAACGAAGAAAGCAAATGAAATAAACTTTGTTAAACATTACGATATCACCAATGGCTTCAAAGGAATGGGAACCAATAAAAATGCGGTTGCCATTGACGAAGAAGGTCAACTTTTCTTTGGAACCTTTAAAGGCATTGTTCAATACAATACCAATGTTGATGACTACAGCAGCTATGCGCCCAAAGTTATTATCACTAGTGTTCAGCTCGAAGACATCAATATCAACTGGCGAAAATACACAGAAGACATTGAACGCTGGACAATGATTCCGAAAGGGCTTATTAGTCTTGGTTATAATAATAATAACCTGATTTTCAAGTTTATAGGTATTGATCACACTGCCCCCGAAAAAGTTAAATACAGCTGGCGATTAACCACTAATGAAGTGCCAGGTAAATGGACCATATTTGAGAATAGAAGAGAGGCTATATTTTCAAACCTAGAACCAGGTGATTATGTATTTGAGGTAAAAGCAGAGAACGCCGACCTAGATGAGGAAAAACCCGCAATTTTTAGATTTAGAATCACTCCACCCTTTTGGAGTACGCTATGGTTCAAAGCTTTATCTGCACTATTAATTGCCTTTGCCATCTTCGGTTACATTAAATGGAGAGAAAGAAAATTGCGTTCAGAAAGAGAAATTCTAGAAAACAAGGTGAAAGAGAGAACCGAAGAGTTGATGGAACAAAAACGTCAAATGGAATTGGTTAACTTAGAAGTGATTTCAAAAAACAAAGAAATTGAAGATAAAAATAACGACCTTAATTCAAGTATTCGGTATGCATTAACTATCCAACAATCGTATTTCCCTGCCTTAAGCGAGTTGCATCATCTCAATGACTCATTCATATATCACGCTCCTAGAGACATCGTTAGCGGTGACTTCTATTGGTTTAAATTTATTGATGACAAAATGGTGATATCAATTAGCGATTGCACAGGACATGGAGTTCCTGGAGCCTTCATGTCGTTAATTGGTATGACCCTTCTAGATATGGTCATTGCAAAAGACAAAATTCTAAATCCAGCAGAAGCTTTAAAGAAAATTGATAGAGGTATCATAAAAGCATTTGAAAACAGCGATACGGAGTCAAACGATGGAATGGATATGGCCTTAGTCACTATAGACTTCAAGTTGAAAAAACTTTACTATGCTGGGGCTTTCCGACCTCTTTGGTTCGTGCACAATGGAGAAATTACAGAATACAAAGCAACAAAAACATCACTTGGTGGTAGCTTTGAAGTGAAAGAAAAAGACTTTGAACTGGTAGAACTTGATTACGAAGAAGGGGATTGTATTTACATGTCGTCTGATGGATATGCAGATCAATTTGGAGGAGAAGACAAGAAGAAATTCAAATCAAAAACGCTTAAAGAAATGTTGCTAAGCATTTCTCAAAAACCAATGAGCGAGCAGAAAGAAATTGTTGATCACCGATTAATAGAATGGAAAGGAATTCTTGATCAGGTTGACGATGTGTTAGTTTTTGGTGCACGCCTATAAAGCTATAGCCAACCTATTTTTAGCTTCTTCAATTTTCTGAAAAACATAATTAAAGAATATGGAGCGATGTTTTTCCGCTGTTCCACTTATCTTTGTCGACTTTCTCATTACACCGTCCAAAACGTTATGCAAATGATCGCAATAAGCCTTATCTGCCGTAGTCATATAATACAATAAAGCATGGGGTATGTAGCACATTGAACTTTCGCCCACCTGAGCGTAGATTGTATTATCACTCAATATTATTTCATTAAGATACAAATGATAATTTTTTGGATGGCCTTTTGGCACAGCGCCCTTTATTGAACATTTGAATTCTATATCTGCTTGCTTTTTAATTAGAGTCATCAACTCAGCAAACTTATCCAATAAAGCAATGGCAGTTTGTTTATACATCATGCCTGATTGGAAATAAAACTCTGTTTGAGCTATAAAACTATGCACCGACTCAAAATTCCAAATTTCATAAGAATTCGCTTGGGCATAAAGTTCACTTATTTTCTTTCCCAAAGCTAAATATTTCTCACTTATAAAATCAAAACTAAAAGACAAGTTACTGTATTCTGGCATCTGAAATAAAGTCTTCATCCAATAGAACATTTTGAATGCAGCCAACTCTGGAATCTGTAAAAAGTGGAAAATAGGAACCTCTTTTGCAGAGTAAATCAGTTTATGATTGGGGTGCTGAATTATCTTTTCTAAATCGGTATATATCCCCATTAAAAAATCATCAAAAGAAGTATTCTGCTGATTAAGGGCTACTTTAAAAATAACACTATCCGATTCTGATAATGCCAAATGTTTGTCGAATGAAACCTTGAAATGCATCGATATTTTCTCTAATTCATCCAATGTTAGAAATTTCTCACACCTCAATCTTCGATAGGCACTATCTGTAGAAACGTTTAGCAATTGTGCTAACTCTTCCACCAATGCACGTGAACTTTTTTTATTTCCTGCCCTATTTTTTATCTCGTTAAAAATAGCTTTCTGCACCTTTACTTGTTTGTTTTCGATAGTCATTTAGTTAGTGTTTCACGTGGAACAATGAAAAAATTAGTCGAGGTAAAGCATAATATTAGATATATCTGATGGTGTAACGCCATTAATTCTCGATGCCTGTCCGAGTGTTTCGGGTTTAATCTTCGACAATTTTTCCATTGCCTCAGCAGAGATAGATTTCAATACAGAATAGTCAAAATCAGACTTCAACTTAATATTATCTAGTTTTTTAAACTTCTTGGCAAAGTCTTCTTCCTTGTCGATATAGCCCTGATACTTCGTTTGGATTTCGGCTTGCTCCAACAATTCAACATTGCTTTGAGAGCTTGTATAAGGTTTGAAAACATCTAAGAAGAGAAAGTCATTCACCTGCAATTCGGGTCTTTGCAACAAGGAAAACATTTTTTGTTTCTGACGAATAGGGGAGCCCCCTTTACCTTCAATAATGCCATTTATTTGATCAGGCTGGATACTAATGTCTTTGAATTGAGTGATTAGCGAAGCCACTTGTTTCTCTTTTTCTTGAACCGTTTTCAACCTGTTGTCATCGGCCAAACCTAAAGCATGACCCAGAGCCGTTAGCCTAACATCAGCATTATCCTGTCTAAGTAAAATTCTATATTCAGCTCTTGAAGTAAACATCCGATAAGGCTCATTCGTGCCTTTGGTAATTAAATCGTCAATCAACACACCTATGTATGCTTCATTCCTCTGCAACACAAATGGAGGGAGGTTATTGTTCTTTTGATGGGCATTAATTCCTGCCATTAAACCCTGACAAGCAGCCTCTTCATATCCTGTGGTTCCATTGATTTGTCCGGCGAAATAAAGGTTCTCCACGATCTTCGTCTCAAGCGTATTTTTAAGCTGCTGAGGATTAAAAAAGTCATATTCTATGGCATAGCCCGGACGAAACATTTTAGCGTGCTCAAATCCTTTTATTTTGCGCAGCGCTTCTTGTTGAACATCCTCAGGAAGTGAAGTACTAAAACCATTTACATATACTTCAACGGTGTTCCAACCTTCTGGCTCAACAAATATTTGATGTCGGTCTCGTTCAGCAAAACGAGTGATCTTGTCTTCAATAGACGGACAATAACGTGGACCCAAACCTTGAATTCTTCCCTGAAACATGGGTGACTTACTAAAGCCCGTTCTTAAAATATCATGAACCTCTTCATTGGTGTAAGTGAGGTAACAATCTCTTTGGGTAGTTAACCGCGGGGTATCCTTGTATGAAAATTTAGATGGATTTACATCTCCTGGCTGAACCTCCATCAATGAATAATCTAACGATCTTCCGTCTACTCGCGGTGGTGTACCCGTTTTCATTCTGCCACTTTCAAAACCAAAACCAATTAAACTTTCGGTTAAGCCTGTAGCCGATCTCTCTGCTGTTCTTCCTCCACCAAAATTCTTTTCGCCAATGTGAATAATGCCATTCAAAAATGTTCCGTTGGTAAGCACCAAAGATTTGCATTTGAAATACATTCCCAATTGCGTTTCAACACCCACCACTTTACCCTCTTTCACATCTACACGATTGGCCATGTCTTGCCAAAAAGAAACATTTTCATTTTGTTCTAACTTCAATCTCCAGCTTTCTGCAAAACGCATTCTGTCACTCTGAGCTCTTGGACTCCACATCGCAGGACCTTTAGAACGACTTAGCATTTTAAATTGAATCATGGTTTCGTCGGTAACAATACCCGACATCCCTCCAAGAGCATCTATCTCCCTCACAATCTGACCTTTAGCGATTCCGCCCATGGCTGGATTACAGCTCATTTGAGCAATGGTATTCATGTTCATGGTAATCAACAACACCTTTGAACCCATTGTTGCAGCAGCATGCGCAGCTTCACAACCGGCATGACCCCCGCCTACCACAATTACATCGTAAGAATTTTCCATAATTTTTTAAAAAGCCCTCAAAGATAAATAAAAATCTTCTTTGCTCTTCATAACCTTCTGTTGTTCAGTATTTTTGTCCTTATATCCCAAAAGGTGAAGTAAGCCATGCACCATTACACGGTGCAATTCATTGCTAACGCTTTGATTGAATTCTTTTGCATTCTCTTTTATTCTATCATAACTTATAAAAATATCACCCGATACACCCTCACTATCTTCGTATTGAAATGTAATCACATCGGTAAAATACTTGTGATTTAGATATTGTTTATTGATCGCAAACAAATGCTTGTCGGAACAGAAAATATAGTTCACCGCACCTATTTTTTGCTTCTCTTTCTTTGCTGCAGCATTAAGCCATAAACGAAGATTCCCCCTATTTTTTAAAAAGGAGGAAAGATCTTCAAAATTAAAAGTAATATTTTGCATTATTCAGGTTTCTTGCTCACATTGAATTCTATTTTCACCGTGCTGCCTCCATCAAAGAAATCAATTTTATCAGCAAGATTTTTCATCAAGAAAACACCTCTACCGTGAGGTTTTTCAATGTTTTGCGGATCGGTAGGATCGGGGAGATTATCGTAATCAAAACCCGGACCTTCATCTTGAATGGTAAAGAGTAACTTGTCTCCCTGAGAGTTGTATTGAACATTTACCGATTTCTCGGGATTTGATTTATTGCCGTGATGGATTGCGTTGTTTACTGCCTCTGTAATAGCAATCAATATGTTTCCATAGTAGTCTTCGTTCAAGTTGTTTTTTGTACAAACATCATCGATCAGCTTCTCTACCAAGTTTAAGTTTTCCGATTTAGAGGAAAAAGATAGTTGTTGTTCCATCGTTTTATTTGTCATTTGGGAGCATTAAAATACTCGTTTGCTTTCTTTTTATAAAATAAATTTAGCGCCGGAGGAACCGCCTTTAGTAATTCATCCTCTTCCTTTTTGTGCCATTTGTACCCTTTTATTGCATTTTGGTTACGCTTATTTGAATCTTTTCCTTCATTTGCCTTGCGTTCCTTATCGTATTCTCTCTCTTTGCTTGCTTTTTCCGCCTCCAACAAACGAGTTAAAATCTCCTTCTGGCGTTGAATAGTTTCTAGAGAGACTTTATTGTTAACAATGTCTTGCTCTGTTTTCTTCATCAACTCGTTCAGTTTGTCCATGCCACTTCCACTCATCCCTTTTCCTTCTTTCTCAAGCTGTTTACTCATCTCCTGCATATACTGTCGAATAGCCGATTGCTGGGCCGCCATTTGAGCCAATTTCTTCTTCTTTCCAGATTCACCATTGCTGCCCTTGTCGCCCGATTTACCACCTTCATCTTGGCCATCTTTCATTTCTTTTAATTGCTTGTTCAATTGTTCCTGCAACTTTTTTAAATCGGAAATATCTGGCGGACCGCTGCCTGGTTTATTGCATTTTTGAGTGCCGAATTTTTTCTGCGCTGCCTGCTGTTGCATTTGCTGTAAACTCTCATCAAGCATCAAGGCCAAATTATTCACTGATGTCATTACATAGCGTTGTTTCTCATTCGCCAAAGGTGTTTGCCGTTCTCCTAAAAACTGAATTGACTCTTTCAAATTTTGGTTAATTGACCCCATCTCTTTGTTCACCACCGAACTTAATTGCACCTGTCTTTTGCTTAAGGCAAAAAGAGAATCTTCAATAATTTTAGCATCCGATTTCAGCTCATTTTGACGTTTCACTAGCTGCACGTAATTAGGGTCTTTAATTGTTGTTTGTTTAAATTGATTCATTAGTTTTTCTTCCTCGAAAGAGAGATATAAAAGATTCTCCAAAATTTGTCGCAAAGCATTCATGTCTTCAGATTGCTTTTTCTCTTCTTCCTTCTTTTTCATGTCGGCCATTTTTTTGGCCATTTCTTCCATTTTTTCTGCTGCGTTCTTCTGATTCTCTGAGGCACTTTTATTTTGCTTTTGCTCTAAGTTTTCAGATGCTTTGTTCATCTCCTTTTGCGCCTCATTCTTTTCCTGCTCAGGATCTTTAAACTCACGTGGGAATTCCATTTTAGAATTCTTTTCCTTCAAGTCTTGCATGTCTTTCTTCACATCTTCGAACTTTTTATTTAGCTCATCTTGTTTCTGTTTCAACTCTTCCTGATCCTTCTTACTTGCATCTTTCGTCTTTTCTGAAAGATTTTTCTCTTCTTTGGCCAACTTCTCCAAATTTTTCAGCGTATTGTCCAACTTCTCCTCAAACTCCATCTGCTTATACAACTCTAAAGATCTATCTAAATCTTTCTCCAACTCTTTGTTATTCAGATTAATTTTTTCGAGCAAGTCTTCTGTCTTTTCTTTCGACATTTCATCCAATAATTTCTCCAACTCCTTCAACTGATCTTTCATTTCCTGAGGCAATAATTTTTGCATTAAATCTTGCAGAAGCTCTTGCTTTTCAAGCAATTCTTCAGCGGGTTGTAAAACATCTTCCTTTTGTTCGTTCAAATTCTCATTTTGCTTTTTCAAATCTTCCACTTTATTGGCAAAATCGTTTTGCTTCTTAAGAAAATCTTTCAGCTTCTTTTTGTCGGCCCAATCTAAGTTTTTCTTTGGCAACAACTCCTTTCGTATTTGCTCATATTCCTTCTGTAATTTATCTGCCTCTGCGGCGGCATCTTTAAGTTGATTGGCTAAACTGTTTTGCGCTTTCTCCATACTTTCCTGAATCTCGTGTTCGCCCGGCAGTCGGAAACTTTCTATTTT
>CANFFA010000081.1 GCA_947445425.1 Paludibacteraceae bacterium | reverse complement strand
TGAAATAGCTGAACTACAAAAATTATCAGATAAAATTGATTCCACAATAAATCACGTGGTTGAGCTTATCTATTGCTGTAAAGGAAAGCTGGTGATAATGGGTGTCGGTAAAACTGGCATTATTGGTCATAAAATCGCCTCTTCATTGTCTTCTACTGGTACAGAAACTATTTTCATCAATGCGGCAGAAGCGATGCATGGTGATTTGGGAATGGTAAATAAAAATGACATTGTACTTCTTATTTCAAATAGTGGAAGTACAAGTGAAATTATAAATGTTATTGCTCCAATCAAAAAAATTGGATGCTCAATAATTGCAATGACCGGAAATCCACACTCCATTTTAGCAAAAGAATCTATGTTGGTGTTGCATGTTGGTGTTGAAAAAGAGGCCTGTCCACTTGGATTGGCGCCAACTACTTCCACAACTGCAACTTTGGTTATGGGTGATGTACTGACGGTTTGCTTGATGGAAAGGCGGGGATTTAAGGCTGAGAATTTTGCAGTCTATCATCCCGGTGGCGCATTGGGTCGTAGATTAATTTCCCGCGTGAAAGATGAAATGTTTGTTGATATTCCAAAAGTATATGAACATACGCTCTTCAAAGATGTTATTTACGAAGTAAGCAACAAACGATTGGGTATGACTTTGGTCTATAATGCCGATGAAAAGGCGATCGGTATTATTACCGATGGTGATATTCGTCGGGCAATACAGCGTTATGATGAATTTAAACAGCTAACGGCATTTGATTTCATGACAAAAGGTTTTAAATACATTGCACAAGATGAGTTGTTGAGTGATGCCCTTGAGATGATGGACTTGAATAAAATTACAACCTTAACGGTTATGGAAGGTTCTGATAATGATTCTGTTGTTGGGATACTTTCCATTCATAATATCATTGATTTTAGATAATCATGATTTAAAATTAAAATAGAAATTAATTGAAATTTAAGAAGATATACATAGAAATTACGAATCGCTGCAACTTTAGTTGCAGCTTTTGTTTTAAGACGACTAGAGCTAATAAGTTTATGTCGCCTGAGGATTTTGAAGTGATTGTAGATAAAATACGACCTTATACAGATTATATCTATCTACATGTGCTTGGTGAGCCCATGTTACACCCTAAAATTGATGAAATACTGGGAATAGCCGCTGCTGCTAAATTGCATGTGAATATCACGACCAATGGGAGTTTGTTGGAAAACAAGAAAGCAATTATTCAGAAGCATACGATTCGCCAATTCAATATTTCTTTACACGATGCAGAAGAGAATATCGATAAAGATGATTGGGGGACTTATATCGATAATGTGCTTAATTTTGCGGTTTCTAATGCTTATAAAAGCTATATATCGCTTCGTTTGTGGAATATCTCTAATAAGGCAAGTGCGCCCTTTATAGCACTTTGTTTGGAAAGAATTGCCTATAAGTTTGAACTTTCTATGGATGTTTTTGCAAATACACCAAAAGGAAATGGTATGCGGTTGACGGATAATATCTTTTTGCACCGTGCACCCCGCTTTGAATGGCCAGATGCCAGTCGCCCAGGTGTGCAGACCCAGAAAACATGTTATGCCTTACGTGATCATATTGCTATTCTTGCGGACGGTAAAGTTATACCTTGTTGTTTGGATGCAGATGCTAAATTGTTATTGGGTGATATTCATAAACAGGATTTGTCAACAATTCTCGAAACTGAAAAAGCACAAAGAATTAAAAATGGTTTTTTGCAAAGAAAAGTGGTAGAGCCATTGTGTGCTAGTTGTGGTTTTATGATTGATTGAGAATTGCTATCCTTATTAAAAAAGGCTCCATGAACAAATCATGGAGCCTTTTCTTATTTCTATAACAAAAAAAGAATCCATAAAATTAATTATGAATTCTTTCCTTAGTTGCGGAGGCCCGACTCGAACGAACGACCTTTGGGTTATGAGCCCAACGAGCTACCACTGCTCCACTCCGCGATATTTTGTAGTACAAAAGTACAGCTTTTTTTCAATTTGACAAGCTGTTTCCTCCTTTATTTTTATTTATTATTTCGGGTTGTCGTTAATGTTTTGAACTATAGATGAATAAGCTAGTATTTTCGTATAGAAAAAATAAAACTTAGTCCACCATTGGGAATATTTTTGGCCAAAATACTACCTCTGTGAAATAATACGGCATTTTTTACGATGGCTAAACCCAATCCAGTACCACCCATTTTGCGACTTCTACCTTTATCAACACGATAAAAACGATCAAAAAGACGATTCAAATGCTTCTCTCCAACGCCAATTCCATTATCGCTAAAAGAGAAATAATAGAAATAGGCATCTTCACGGTAACAATTTATGTCCAGAATTAGATTTTCACCAGCATACGCCAAGGCATTGTCCGTTAAGTTCCTGAAAATAGAATAAAGTAAAGAACGATTTCCCATCACTTCAAGGTCAGAAAGGTTATTTTTCAATACCGTGCAGTTTTTTTGTTCTATCTCCAATTGGAGATCATTTAACACATCTTGAATAACATTGGCTAAACTGCAAGGATCTTTTTCGAATAGACGATTGGCTTCGTCCATGTTGTTTAAAGTGGTAATGTCTTGCAATAGAGCACTCAAACGTTGAGCTTGCTGGAAGGAGCGTTCGATGAAAAAAAGTTGTCTTTGTGGGTCTAAATTGGGATTTTCCAATATGCTTTCCATATATCCCAAAATGCTGCTCACTGGCGTTTTCAATTCATGAGATATATTCTCTGTCAATTGTCTTTTTAATTGATTTTCATGCTCTTGGGTGGAAGTATCATTGATGGATATTTCAAAAGTATCATCTTGAAAAACGATACATTGTACTGAAAAAACCCGACCATCTTTATTGATAACAATCCGTTTTCTATTCATCTCATTGTTCAATAGACTTTGATCAATAAAATCATTAATCTCCGAAAATTCCGGCAGACTGAAAATTTGATCCGAATGTTCCTCGTGTTGTTCGGAGAGAATATTCGTGTATTGAATAAAATGGGTATTTGCAAGAATTTCCTTTTTGTCTGAAGAGAAAATTCCCAGACCTTCTTGTGAAATTTGTAAGTGTTTAAATAGTTTTTCTCTTTCCTTATAAACCTCATCTTTTGTTTTGAGGAGCAATTTATAGAGTTGCACTACATTGTTACTAATTTCACCTAATTCGTCTTTAGGAAAATGTATATCAGTATCAAGAAGTTCTTCATTTTCAGCCTTTTGAGCAAAAACCCTTAATCGATCAATGGATCTAGTAAAGTTTCGTGATATAAAATACATGGCTAAAAATGCCAGGACTAATACTGAAAATATAAAATATAAAAAATGTGTATTTGCTTTTAACAGTACCCTTAAACTTACATTATAGGGTAAGGCACTACGCACATAGCCAGTTTTAAAATAATTTGCTAGATAATAATACTCTCTATCTGTGGAAATAGAGTGACGAATAGCCTTTCCGGTACCTTTTTTCAATGCTTGTTGTACTTCAGGCCTATTGATATGATTTTCAAGCTTTTTGCTTTTCGGAACAAATGAGTCATAAATAACTGCCCCAGCTGTATCGATTACCGTTACTCGTAATGCAGTATCTGGAAAAAGAGCAACGATTTGCTCTAACTCTTCCCAATTCCGTTCTTTCGTATTTATGAATTTATGAACAATATTGTTGTAGGTGCGTAATTTCTGATCTAATTCCTCAGTACGAAATGATTTTTCACGTTTGTATTGAAAAATCGAAATAACCGATAGTAATAAAAAAAAGATGCTGAAAAAATATAAGAATATCTTCGTGTTTAATTTCATGAGTTAAAATGTGCTAATATTGAAATGTGCCAATATGCCAATTATAGTAAGCTTAAGGTTGAAATTGCAAGCTCTTAAAGAATAAATCGCTTGAGACATATCTGCCACTTGTAAGCTATTATTCTTCAAAGCAATATCCATACCCCAATCGGGTTACAATGTTTTTACCATAAGGACCTACTTTTTTACGTAGGCGAGTAATGTTAACATCAATGGTACGATCAAGTACGCAAACTTCATCCGTCCACACACGATTGAGCATCTCCTCACGTGTAAAGACGCGGTTTTTATTTTCAAGAAACAAGCGTAGAATTTCAAATTCCTTTTTGGTAAATGCAATTTCAGCTCCATTTAAGAGTACTTTTTTATTGTTTAGCTGCATGACCAGATTCTCATAGCTTAGGAGTTGAACAGGGGCTTCCACACCTTTAACATCACCCCTGCGTATCACAACTTTGACCCTTGCCAAAACTTCACGAATTGAAAATGGTTTAGAAATATAATCATCTGCACCAATATTAAAGCCAGTAAGTCGATCCGTTTCAGAGTCTTTGGCCGTAAGAAACATAATCGGAATTTTGGCCGTTTTGGGATTCTCTTGTATAAAGCGTGCCATTTTAAAACCTGACATTTCACCCATCATCACATCAAACATCAATAAATTGTAATCTGCAATATTTTTCTTTAATGCTTCTTCTGCCGAATAGGCAACATCTACTAAATAGCCCTCAGTTTCGAGGTTAAATTGAAGGATTTCACATAAATCTTCTTCATCGTCAACAACTAAAATACGGTATGGAGCCATGGTAATTTATAATTAATTATTCTAATGTATAATAAGCAAAACGAAAATACTGTAGCAATTTAAAATAAAAAAGGAACGAGACAAATTAAATAAAAATTTGTCTCGTTTATTAGGATTGTGATTTTCAAAATTGTATTATTGTTTTGGGGAATGTTTCAAAACTTTGGCATCAAGATAAAAGAAAATTTCTTCGGCCATATTGCTGCAGTGATCTCCTATACGTTCCAATTTGCGGAAAACGCTTATGAATTGCAAACAGGCATAAGCACGATCTGGGTATGTTTGAATGTATTCGGCAATAATCTTGGCAGCTTCATTGTTATAGTTATCTACTTGTCCATCTTCGTTAAAAATCGAAGTTGCAATGGAAGAATTCTCATTTTCCAAAGCTTCTAGACCTTGCGAAAGCATTGTTTTTACCATTTCTATCATTTGAGATAAATTGGCATTAACGGCAAGTTCAGCATCTAAAATTAGAGTTGGGTGGTTGATCACCAATCTTGAAATTCCATAGGCAAAATCAGCTATTCTTTCCAAGTTAGAATTGATTTTCAATACTGCCAAAACAAAACGTAAATCTACCGCAACAGGTTGATTCAATGCAATTATATTTTCGCAATCATTGTCAATTTTCAATTCGTATGCGTCTACTTTTTTTTCGCGCATGGAAACTTGTACTGCCAAATCTTTATCAAAAGTCAAAATTGCGTCTCCCGCAGTGGATACTTGCGAAATAACCAATTTCCACATGTCAATAATGTCTTGACGAAGTGCTTTTAATTCTTGTTCTAAGTGTCTCATATAGTGATGAATGATAAATGGTTAGTGATGAATTATAATTACTTATACCTTTATTTGGAAACGAATCCATCAACCAAATCTTCCAGTAATATAGTTTTGAGTTGATAGCTTTTGTGGGTTTGTAAAGATACGCGTTGTATCGTCAAATTCAACCAATTCTCCTAAATAAAAATAAGCAGTTTTATCACTTACACGAGAGGCTTGTTGCATATTGTGGGTAACGATGATGATGGTGTAATCTTTTTTTAGTTCGTAGATTAACTCCTCAATTTTGGCGGTTGAAATAGGATCTAATGCAGATGCTGGTTCATCCATCAATACAACTTTCGGTGAAATGGCCAAAGCACGAGCAATACAAAGTCTTTGTTGTTGACCGCCTGAAAGTGCAAAAGCTGATTTTTTAAGTTTGTCTTTTACTTCATCCCACAAAGCAGCCGATTTTAGAGATTCTACAACCCTTTGTTCAATAAAGCTATTATCTTTAATGCCATTTACACGAAGTCCATAGGCAATATTTTCGAAAATCGATTTGGGAAATGGATTGGGTTTTTGAAATACCATACCTACCTTTTTTCTAAGTTCATCTACACGCACATTCGGAGCGTAAATATCTTCACCTTCCACCAATAGACTACCCGTCATACGGGTGCCATCAATTAGATCATTCATTCTATTCATCAATCGAAGGAAAGTAGATTTTCCACAACCCGATGGGCCAATAAAAGCCACCACTTTGTTTTGTTCTACTTCTAGGCTGATATTTTTGAGCGCATGAAATTCGCTATAATAAAAATCAACATTTTTGGCATCAATAGTTAGCATCTTGTAGGAGTGATTAGAGATTAATGATTAGTGATTAGTATTCACTCGTCTAATTAGTTTTTACTTTCTTCGAAAAATAGGTTCTCAATATATTTGCCAATACATTTACAATAAGTACGATAGATATTAAGACCAAAGCAGTACCATACGCTACGCCTCTTGAAGCTTCAATATCTGTTCCACTGGTACAAATTACGTATAGATGGTAAGGTAAAGCCATTACCTGATCAAATATGCTGTTGGGCAATTTTGGTAAGAAATAAGCCGCTACAGTGAAAAGAATAGGTGCTGTTTCTCCAGAAACACGTCCTATAGACAAAATTAGACCTGTAATGATATTTGGAAATGCCATTGGCATTACAACATTTTTGATTGTTTGTAATTTGGTTGCCCCTAGCGCTAAACTACTTTCTCTATATGAAAAATCAATTGCTTTCAGTGACTCTTCAGTAGTACGAATCACCAAAGGTAATGAAAGTAATCCTAATGTTAATGAGCCCGCCAATATAGAATCACCAAATTTTAAAGCATTAACAAATAGTGCCATACCAAATAGTCCAAACACAACTGAAGGAACGCCGCTTAAGTTATTGGTCATGATGCGTATAAAGGTAGCTACTTTGCTCCCTTTGGCATATTCATTCATATAAATACCAGACATGATTCCGATTGGAAAGCTGAAAAGACTAGAGCCTAATACCAAATAAAGCGTACCTACAATTGCAGGAAAAATACCTCCTTTGGTCATACCTTCTTCTGGTGCTTTTGATAAAAAGTCCCAGCTGATGACCCCTATTCCTTTAGAGACGATAAACCCCAAAATGAAGATAAGTATGGCTACTACTGAGAAACTCATCATTCTGAAAATCCCAAAGGCAAGTGCTTGTGACCAACGTTTTTTTCTATCTATATTGTTTGGTGTCATAAATTTTGTGTTTAGTGTTTAATGTTTAGTGATCACTAATCACTTATTGATGTTTTTTCGCAGATATAAATTCTATACTAATACTAATAACCAAAGTTATTAGAAAAAGTATACAGCCCAATGCGAATAGTGCTTGGTAATGACCACTGCCTACGGAAGCTTCTCCTAATTCTGCTGCAATGGTTGCAGGAATAGTACGTACTGGTTCTAATAATGTTCTAGGGATTACTGCAGCATTACCAGTGACCATTAATACCGCCATCGTTTCTCCTATGGCACGACCAATTCCTAATACAGCAGCTGATGTTATTCCCGATTTAGCATAAGGAATAATCACCCGATAAATGGTTTGCCAATGGGTTGCACCCAATGCCAAACTTGCTTCTTTAGTAGCCCGAGGGACCGTTCTAAGTGAATCTTCGGCTACAGTAATAATAGTAGGTAAGGCCATGATTCCCAAAACAATACTTCCTGCCAATGCGGTTTCCCCTACTGGCAAATGAAAGGCTTGTTGTAAAAATGGAACAATAACTACTAAGCCAAAGAATCCATATACTACCGATGGAATACCAGCCAAAAGCTCTATTAAAGGTTTCAGGAAATTACGTACACGCATATCTGCAATTTCAGCTAAATAGACTGCCACCGCAATTCCAAAAGGAAGAGAAAGTAAGATGGCACCTAGACTTACCCATAGCGTACCTAATATAAGAGGAAGTAGTCCATATTGTGGTGATGGACTTGCAGTTGGATACCACTCTTTTCCACCAAAGAAATCACCAGGTCGTACGGTTTCGTGGCTTAAGAGTGTGCCCTTGAAGTTTTTGGAAATGTATTGTGTCGGGAGGAAAAGAATAATTCCAGGGTGTTTGGCTGTCAATTCACTTGCTTTGGCAGGAATGTTTTCAAAATTAGCACCAAGTTCTGCTTCTGTGTAATAGTTGGTTAGATCGCTCAAACGTACCAATTCAATTGCTTCGTTTTTGCCGCCGACTTCATTCCAATTACTGATATTACTATCAAATATTTGTTTGATTTGGTAGGAATTTAACTTTTTTACCGGATTGCTTTTGTTCATGGCCAAAACATAGCCATCTTCAATAACTGGACTATTGAATAATCCGGAAGCCTCTTTAAATAAGAATAGTACAATCAATAAAATGGTGATGCTGGTGATGCTACCACTGATGAGCAATGCCCCTTCTACTAATTTTTCTAAGAATCTTTTCACTGGGTTGTTGGGTT
>CANFFA010000080.1 GCA_947445425.1 Paludibacteraceae bacterium | reverse complement strand
GGTTTTCTTGAAGGGCGAGAACGATAGATTCGTTAATTCCGAGGTCGGTGAAGGTCATTGTTATTTTCATTTACCTATTTTTCAAATTGAGAAATAGGCTACAAAGGTAGTTGTTTTTTAGGACTATTTATATAGTTTTGTCAGAAATAGGGGATAGGCCATTAGCGGATTATCTTAAAGATATACCTACTGGCACACAAATAATCATTACTTTTTAGAACTCTAATTTCGCAAATTAAATTGTCTTTATTTGCGTAGATTTGCGAAATTAGCGTTCTAAAAAACTTGTGTCCCTATTTTATAATCTTAATATATTGCGAGCTCATATTGTGTATTGTTTCTGATGTTGAAATAAGCTTGCCTATACCTTAATGCTTATTATTTCATTAATATTGGTAGTGTATCTTTGGGATAATTTTTCTTGATTCATTCTCCAAACCCTACCAGGCGCTTGCACTGCCAGTCTTACTTTTTGCTGACCCAATGAAGCATTAATTTTATCAATGGTTTTCATTAGCGAGATGTGTTTTACGTTTCTCGATTCAAATAGAGTCAGTTGCTGATTATTTTCATCCGAAAAATCCATCACCACAACCCCTGCTTTTTTATATGCATATCCTTTTTTGAAAATTCTTTCCAATCCTTGTGTGGCAAAATGAACCAATTCTATGCTTGAGTTTGTAGCATAGGGCAAATTAAGAACAATATTCTGGTTGTATTGAGCTTGGTCTTCTCTGAATCCATTGGTTTGGATAAAAACCATAATGCTGTTGCAACAAGATCCTTGTTTTCTAAGTTTTGAGGCACAGGATACTGTAAAGCTCGCCACACGCTCTTTTATCTGTTCTAGTTCCGTGTAATTCGTTTCGAAAGTGCGTGTGGTGGCAATGCTTTTCTTATTTTGAACATCCTCCAACTCTAGTGTCGGAATGCCTTGTAACTCCCGCTTTAGTCGTAGTTCCACTATCGACATATTTTTTTTGATCCAATTGTCGTCTAACTCCGTAAATCTTAAAGCGGTATGAATACCATTGTCCTTCAAGCGTGCGGCATGCTTTCGACCAATGCCCCAAACATCACCGACGTCTAGCCAGTTCAATGCTTTGATTCGCAGCGCTTCTGTGTCAATTAAATGTACCCCTTTGGTTTGTTGAGGGTATTTTTTAGCAATTCTATTGGCAGCTTTGGCAAGTGTTTTGGTTGGAGCAAAGCCTACAGAAACGGGTATTCCTGTCCACTGCTCTACTTTTTCTTTTATTTGAAGACCCAAGGATTTCAAATCGTGTAATTCAAATCCTCTAAAATCTAGAAATGCCTCGTCGACGCTGTAAATCTCCATTTTAGGGCAAAAGCTGCTCATTACACTCATTACCCTATTGCTCAGGTCGCCATAAAGCGCAAAATTGGACGAAAAAACATGAACCTTGTGTTGTTCGAAAATTTGTTTGTATTTAAATGCCGGCGCACCCATCGGAATGCCTAAGTCCTTGGCTTCATTGCTTCGTGCGATAACACAGCCGTCGTTATTCGAAAGAATGACAATGGGCTTAGCATTCAAGTCGGGGCGAAATACCCTTTCGCAAGATGCGTAAAAATTATTACAGTCAATTAATGCAAACATTATACAGATTTTATGATGTGACTTACCACTCCCCAAACACGCAGTTCACTGGCCTCATTCACATGGATTGGATGGTAATTTTCATTTTCTGGCATTAGCCATAAACCTTGTTCGTCTATTTTAATCCTTTTGAGTGTAAAATCACCATCAATAAAGCATACCGCTATTTTTCCATGCTCAGGAGTAATACTTTTATCAATAATCAACAAATCGCCATCATTGATGCCTGCATCCTTCATTGATTCACCCTTGACTCTACCATAGAATGTTGCTGATGGATGTTTGATCAGGTGACGGTTCAAGTCAATACTGATGTCAACAAAGTCCATCGCTGGAGATGGAAATCCGGCACTAATACCATGTAAAAAAGGCAACTCCAATTGCGTATCCGTTTCAGAAGAGTAGATGTCCAGTATTGCCGAACTATGAAATTTTAATGTACACATATCTAGGTAATTGTCTTGTTTTAGTCCTGATAAACAACCAGTATGTAAAGATATAGTTTTAGTCTGTGAATTATTCTTAATGATTTGTTATTAAAAAAATAAATGAAGTGTGATTGTAGTTGTTCAGTACAAATCGCGAATCATTATGTCAATAGATAATAGACTATAGACTATAGGCCAATCATAAATTACTCTACTTTCTAATCGAATCATATTTTTTTCTTTAAACTCCTGATAACAAGATATATCCATTTCAAAGTAATTTTACATGCCAAAACCTTGATTATTGAACTTTTTGGCGTAATTTTGTTGTCACAAATATTATGGCATGTTTAAAATTAAAAAGTTAGATTTATACATATTAAAGCGCTTTTTCACCATCTTTTTGATGACCTTTCTCATCTGCATTCTAATCTTATTGATGCAGTTTTTGTGGAGACATGTTGCAGAATTAGTAGGTAAAGGTATAGGTGCATCGGTATTGGCTGAATTTTTTATTTATGCTGTATTCTCCTTAGTGCCAATGGCATTACCTTTAGCCATCCTACTCGCCTCCTTAATGACTTTCGGTAACTTGGGTGAAAATTTTGAACTCACGGCCATGAAAGCGGCAGGGGTTTCTCTTTTTCGAATCATGCGTCCATTGATGATCTTTATCTGTATGGTTTGCATTAGTGCTTACTATTTCTCCAATTATGTACTGCCAGTAGCCCAAACGAAACTTTGGACCCTCATCTTTTCACTTCGACAAAAATCTCCTGAATTTGATATTCCTGTAGGTGAGTTTTACTCCGGAATCAGCGGGGTGAATATTTACGTTCGCGAGAAAAGTGATAAACTCCTCAAAGATTTAATGATCTATGATTTCTCAGGAGGCTTTGATAACGCAACTGTTATGGTAGCTGACTCTGGAAGGGTTCAATTTTCGAAAGACAATAAATACCTTCTTTTGTCACTTTACGATGGGGAGAGTTTCGAAAATCTTAAAAAACAAAACATCAGCAGCTCCGTTTTAAGTGTACCTTACAGACGTGAAAGCTTTAAATTAAAGGAGATATTGATTGACTTTGATACAGAGTTTAGTCGTTTTGATGAATCTGTTTTAAAAGATCAACATGTGAGTAAAAACTTCAGCCAACTGACTGAATCCATAGATTCTGTATCTATCATTGCTGATTCAAGAGCAAAAAGTCAGGGGAATGAAATTGTAAAAGGTCATTTTTTAGGTCGTGAGAGTTCATACAGTCTTAACAACAATAAAAAGCAGACTTTCAATAAAAAAGCTGCAAACAGCGACTCGCTATTTCTCTCTCTAAATCAAGAAGCTATGGAACGTGCTAGTAACTACGCTATTGATAAAGCAAAAACAATGAAAGAGTTAATTAGCTACAACAAAATGTTGTTAGAGGAACCTGTTAAATATGTACTCAGACATCAAATAGAGCGCCACCGGAAATTTACCTTGTCTTTTGCCTGTTTGATTTTCTTTTTTATTGGGGCACCGCTCGGCGCTATTATTCGAAAAGGTGGATTGGGAACGCCAGTGATCATTTCAGTGGTCATGTTCATCATCTATTATATAATTGATAATACCGGCTACAAAATGGCGCGTGAGGGATTGTGGACTGCCTATGAAGGAATGTGGCTTAGTTCTGTCGTTTTATTACCCATAGGTATTTTCCTAACCTATAAAGCTGCAATTGACGCTACTCTATTCAATTCCGAACAGTATAGCAAAGTTTGGAATCAATTTCTACAAAAATACAAGTATTTTATTAACAAATCGTCCGGCTTAAAAATCGGAATTAAATAATTTAGTTTAAATGGCATCAATCGTAAATACCATAGAAGAAGCGCTATTAGATATTCAGGAAGGGAAATTTGTTATCGTAGTAGATGATGAAGATCGTGAAAATGAAGGCGATTTTATTTGTGCGGCCGAAAAAATTACTCCAGAAATGGTTAACTTTATGATCACCAACGGAAGAGGGATTGTATGTGCTGCCATTACTGAAGATCGTTGCGAAGAGTTAAGTCTTGAAATGCAAGTGAACAACAATACTGCCATTCACGCAACTCCTTTTACAATTAGTATCGACAAACTGGAGGGTTGCACCACTGGTGTTTCTGCTGCTGATCGTGCTGCAACTTTTCAAGCTTTATGCGATATGGATTCAAGACCAGAAACCTTTGGTCGTCCAGGACATATTTTCCCATTACGTGCACGTTCCAAAGGTGTTTTACAACGTGCTGGACATACTGAAGCAGCAGTAGATTTGGCCAGATTGGCAGGGCTATACCCTGCAGGTGCTTTGATTGAGATTATGAATGAAGATGGTACCATGTCACGCTTACCAGAATTAATTGAAGTATCAAAAAAATTCAATCTCAAAATTATTACCATCAAGGATTTAATTGCTTACAGACTTCAAAATGAGACCTTGGTTGAAAAAGGTGAGAAGGTAAACATGCCAACTGCCTTTGGTGATTTTAAACTCATCCCTTTTCGTCAACTATCCAATGACAAAGAACACGTAGCACTAATTAAAGGAGAGTGGAAACATGATGAACCAGTATTGGTAAGGGTTCACTCTTCCTGCATGACGGGTGATATTTTTGGTTCTATGCGCTGCGAATGTGGTGAACAACTTCATAAATCTATGCAACTAATTGAAAAAGAGGGTAGGGGAGTTGTCGTTTATATGAATCAGGAGGGACGAGGAATTGGGTTGATGAATAAAATTAAAGCCTATAAACTTCAGGAAGAGGGTCTAGATACAGTCGAAGCAAATATACACTTGGGTTTTGATGCTGATGAACGAAATTATGGGGTAGGTGCTCAAATTCTACGTGAAGTGGGTGTAACTAAAATTCGCCTGATGAGTAATAATCCCGTTAAACGCATCGGTTTAGAAGCTTATGGACTTACCATTGTTGAAAATGTGCCCATAGAAGTGGCTACTAATCCACACAATGACTTCTATATGCATACAAAAAAAACAAAAATGGGGCATGATTTAAAACAAATCAAAAGAAAAGAATAGCTATCTTATTTTCTTGTAGAATATAAGAATTGCGAATAACTTACAGTATTTCAATTTGTTGGTATCATCATTCGATAACATAGAAGAGAAGGTATAAAAATAACTGTTTTTGTAAAAAAATATCAATAATTAGAAATTAATTCTTATTTTTGCCTTGCCTTTAGCAAAGAGAATTAACGACACCAATTTTGCAAACTGTGTCTGCAGAATACACTAAAAAAAACAAAAATGAACGCACTTGATGTAAGCCTGGATATTGACAAGTCAACCAGCGAAGTTTTGACTGAAACGGAACCAAAGTTGGAGTCCACAATAATTAAAGAAGCTGTAGCTGACAAGCTGTCCATACAAGATTATACCTTGTGCGCAAAATCTGAATTGGTGACTTCTTTGAAGTTGTTGATTGACAAAGAAGTGGATGTGGTTAAAGATGATGTTGAAATCATCAAACAAACTTTTTACAAAAAGGTAAAAGCTGATATTGATGAGCAAAAGAAACTTTTCATTGAAACCGATGGAATTGAATCTGACTTTGTTGCTTCTAAAGATCCTTTGGAAGATGAATTCAAAGAGCTTCTCAATCAATTTCGTATTAAAAAGGCTACTTTGATGGCTCAAATTGAGAAAGAAAAAGAAAATAATCTTATTCTTAAACAAGCTCTACTAGCCCAAATGAAGGCATTGACTGAGAGTAGCGATGATGTTTCTATTCACATCAATGATTTTCGCAATTTACAACAAAGTTGGAAAACGATCGGTCAAGTTCCTCAAACTGCCTCAACAGAGCTTTGGAAACAATATAATTTATACCAAGAGTCTTTTTGGGACTTAATTAAAATAAACAATGAACTAAGGGAATATGACTTCAAAAAGAACTTAGAAGCGAAACTTTTAGTTTGTGAAGCTGCCGAAAAACTGATGACTGAGACCGATGTCGTTTTGGCTTTTCAACACTTACAAAAATTACATGAAGAGTGGCATGGTCTTGGACCTGTATCCCGTGAAATGCGTGAACAAATCTGGGCACGTTTCAAGGAAGCATCAACCATTATCAATAAAAATCACCAATCACATTTCGATGAAATACGTAAATTAGAAGAAGAAAATCTAATTTTAAAAACGACTTTGTGCGAAAAGATTGAAGCTTTTGATATCAGTGCCATCACTAACTATAAAGAGTGGGATGAATCCACTAAAACGGTATTGGCTTGGCAAGATGAATGGAGAGGTATTGGATTTGCACCAAGAAAATCAAATCAAACTATTTTTGATAGATATAGAAAAGCTTGTGATGCATTTTTTGCAGCAAAGGGTGAATTCTATAAAGAATCTAAGAATACTTTGACTCAAAATGCTGATAGTAAGAAAGTTTTGTGTGAAAAAGCTGAGGCTTTGAAAGAGAGCACAGAGTGGAAAGAGACCAGCGATAAATTTATTGCTTTACAAAAGGAGTGGAAAACAATAGGTCCTGTAGCTAAAAAAGTTTCAGATGAATTGTGGAAACGATTTATTGCGGCCTGTGATTACTTTTTTGAACAAAAAAACAAAAGTACTGCTGGACAACGTTCCGAAGAGGCTGAAAACTTAGCCAAGAAGAAAGAGTTAATTACAAAAATTACGGCCATTGAAAAAGCGGAAAACCATAATGAAACCTTAGCAACAGTACGTGCTTTGATGGCTGAATGGAATACCATTGGATATGTGCCGTTTAAAGAAAAGGATAAAATCTACAAAGAATACCGTGAAGTAGTTGATAAACAATTTGAGGCACTTCATGTAGATTCTACGAACCGCCGAATGGACTCTTTCAAATCTAATTTGAAAGATATGAGCACCAAAGGTGATAATAAATTGAGTCGTGAGAAAGATAAATTAACGAGAGCTTTGGATCACTTGAAATCTGAAATTGCGACTTATGAGAACAATATGGGATTTTTCTCTGCTGCTTCTTCCAAAAAAGGGGGTGGACTCATTAAAGAGATGGAACGTAAAATTGAAAGTTTAAAAGAAGAAAGTCTTTTAATCCAACAAAAAATAAATTTGATTGATGAGAATTTATAATCAAAATAATTAATCCTCTATAAAATTAAAAGACCACAACAAATAACTGTTGTGGTCTTTTAATTTTATAGAGGATTACAATTAATCAATAATTTTAAAAAAAAATAATGAAATCCGACTCTGTCTCTTTAATCTTTAATCTTTAGTCTTTAGTCTTTACTCTTTTAATCTCAAGATTCAAACATATTTCTAAAATGAGCAAAGAAATTACGGGAAGCTGCAGCATTTGGTTTTACATTGTCAGATTTTGCTAATTTCTCAATAGAAACTTTCTCTTCCTTGTTTAGGTTCTCAGGGATATAGACTCCGATATTAACCAATAAATCACCAGTACCGTATCGATTTACACTTGGAAGACCTTTACCTCTTAAACGCAAAACTTTCCCAGGTTGCGTTCCAGGTGCAATTGTAACCTTTACTTTTCCTTCAACAGTAGGCACTTCTACCGAACCGCCTAAGGTTGCCATTGGAAAAGTAAGTAGTAAATTATATATCAAGTCATTTTCATCGCGAATTAATTCAGGATGAGCTTCTTCTTCTACCAAGACCAATAGATCACCATTTTCACCTCCTCTACGGGCTGCATTTCCTTTTCCGCTAACAGAAAGTTGCATACCTTCCATTACACCTGCAGGGATATTGATACTAATGACCTCATCTTCACGAACAACACCTTCACCTTGGCAATGTGAACATTTGTCTTTGATAATTTTCCCATCACCACTACAGGTCGGACACTCAGCTGCGGTTTGCATTTGTCCCAAAATGGTTTGTTGAACGCGCATTACACGACCTTGACCATTACAAGTGGTACAAGTAGTAGTTGATGAACCATGTGCTCCACCTGAACCATTACAATGAGAACAAGAAACTTGTTTCTTTACCTTTATTTTCTTTTCTACACCAAGGGAAATCTCAGATAAATTAAGCTTTACTTTTACGCGTAAATCTGAACCACGACGCACCCGTTGGCCACCACCTCTTTGTTGACCACCGCCAAATCCACCAAAATGCCCACCAAAGACATCACCAAAGTGTGAGAATATGTCATCCATATTCATTCCACCACCGCCATAACCGCCTCCACCAGCAGCTCCACCCATACCGGCGTGGCCATATTGGTCGTAACGTTGACGTTTGGTTTGGTCACTTAACACTTCATAAGCCTCGGCAGCTTCTTTAAACTTCTCCTCTGATTTCTTATCACCAGGATTTTTATCTGGATGGTACTGTATCGCTTTTTTGCGATAGGCCTTTTTTATTTCGTCGGCAGAAGCATTTTTGGTTACTTCAAGTAT
>CANFFA010000079.1 GCA_947445425.1 Paludibacteraceae bacterium | reverse complement strand
ATTGTCCAATATATCATCTAATCCTATACTGCTTTCACTATCTTTCCCCATAGCCTTGGACAATGCTTCAGAAAAGCTATTGTCTTGAGAACGGTCTACAAGTGCTCCTTCTAAATCGATCTGATAGACGGAATTAGGCTTTAATACTGTAGTTCCTTCATTTGAATTGGACACTAGTCCTACAACAACAAAAAGGAGTAGGATACCCAGTATTGTAGTAATGAAAATGCCAACTATGGTGGCTAATGTGAATTTTAGAAACTGTTTCATTTTGATAATATGTGATAATTAAAAATATACAATGACTGTTTTTGTAAATGGCTTGAAATTCTTTTTACAAAGAAAAGCATTATTTTTTATATGTAAAGTTAATTGAGGAATTCAAATTTGTATTATTCTTAGAATCTAGTCGTGTCTTTTACAACTCGGATGCTTATCATTCTTTTGTTCCATGGTAAATACCCATTATTCCATTTCAATATACAATTTTCACCTCATTTTTTTTCTCCTTATTTTTATTAAAATTGTATTCGCCGATAAACCATCGTGTTGAAATGCAATTTTGAATTTTTTACAGGTGGTTTGGGCGGTTAAATTTCAATACTAATCAGAAATAAATATCAAAAAAACAACTGTATGAATGACAAAGACAAGGTAAACGATTATCTAAAAAGTGCTGTCCTTTGGAGGCTCAATTTTCAAGGGGCGGATCTGAGAAACATGTGTCTCGTTGGAGCCGATTTATCTGGTGCCAATCTTTCTGGTGCAGATCTTTCTGGTGCAGATCTCACAAGGGCTAATCTTTCTTGTGCGATTTTATCTGGTGCTAATCTTTCTGGTGCTAACCTGAGCGGTGCTTTGTTGTCAAAAGATAATCTATTTAAAACAAATCTGTCCGGCGCCAGTATGGTTAATGCCAATCTGTTGAAATCGAATTTAATACGGGCAGATATGGTTGGGGCTGATCTAACAGATGCGAACTTAACAGATGCAAATATGACAAATGCCTCAGTTTTAAGTAGTAACTTGAAGGGTGCAAATTTAAGCTGTGCAAATTTAACAAATGCCAATTTTTCAGGGGCTGACCTTTCTGATGCTAATCTGAGTAATGCTATTCTTTCAAAGGCAATTTTATTAAATAGCACATTGGAAAATGCCAATATTCAAGAGGCAAAATTATTGTATGTTAATTTCACTGGGGCCTCTTTGATCGGTGCCAATCTTAGAAGTGCAAACATGAGAAGTGCAATTATGAAAAATGTTGATTTATCTTACGCTAATTTACTAGATGCAAACCTTTCCTATGCTAATTTTACGGATGCGATTTTAAGCTTTACGAATTTAAGGGGCGCGAAAATGAAGAAGACTAACTTTTCGAACGTTAATATGAAGGATGCTTTTTTGACGACTTTGTCTCGATTTCGATTATGGCTTTGGTTTCGTTGATTTTTATGGTGCGATTTTCGGGGTTGATATAGATTTGTTGATGAATTTGAGTTTTCCTTTAAATTTCCCCTTTATTTGTAATTTATCTTCTGTTATTAAATTGCAGATAATGTTGGTTGTTGTGTCTATGTAGCTGATATCGAAGGAACCATCGATGATAAGACTCGTGATTGATTTCTTGCTGATTTTCTCGAAATAATAGATGCGACTACCCACTGTTTCAGACTCATTATTGACATTTATAATTCTACCAGGAGCAAAACTTTGTTTCTCTTTTTTGATCGAAACAGTGTAGTTACCTGCTGGAATGATTGTGTCGGTAGGCGAAATGAAAATATCTTCTATTATGAGCTTTTGTCCAATACCTAGGATAGACCCAGATTGGTTTTCTGTGATTGAGTCAGAAAATAATGTAATGCTAATCACATTGTTCGGGTTATTATAGTTGCCATAATAATTCCCGTAAAATTCTATTTTTCCCCACGTAAATGCGGGATGAGTATTATAGGCATATGCTACTTTGGGTTGATCTGGCGTACATCCTAAAAGTATACCGCTGAGTATAATAATTATACTTGTAATAAACTTTAAAGGTAGATTATCTTTCATTTATACTCATTTTAAATTGTTTCGATTGAGTTTTTAGATTTCGTAATTTTCAAACTGTGATCTCATCAATGATTATTTTTGATGTATTTAACTGGATAATAAGCTGCCACAAAGCCCATTGCTAATACAGTTAAAAGAACTAGAAAAGTGTCCCCAAGGTTTGTAACTACTGGATAGGCATCAACTAAATAACCACTACCTAGTTTAAGGAAACCAAAGTACTCTTGAAGTAAACAAAGTAAAGTGCCAATCGTAATTCCCAATACTGCCCCTACCAAGGAGATCATCCATCCTTCAAATAAGAATATCTGTCTGATTAGTCGTTTGGTAGCACCTAGATTTCTCAGTGTTTCAAT
Source organism: Paludibacteraceae bacterium (assembly GCA_947445425.1). Classification (GTDB taxonomy): domain Bacteria; phylum Bacteroidota; class Bacteroidia; order Bacteroidales; family Paludibacteraceae; genus Paludibacter. Next base: position 6,072 of record CANFFA010000079.1, on the reverse strand, counting down.
ATCGTTTTTTTTATCGATAATGAGCATAGAGAGTGATCCTATGATATTAAAGCTTGCGATGAGTAAGATAAAACAAAGGATGAGGTAGGTGATCCATTTCTCTATCTTCATGATTTTGAAGAAACTCTCTTGTTGTTCATATCTGTTTTTAACTATGAACTTAGATCCTAATTTATCTTGTAAATTGGCTTGCACTTTTGCTTTATCAACACCTTTTGCCAATTTTAATTCTATGGCAGAAGCTGTATTTGGGCCATATTCGAATAAGTCTCGAGCCAATGATATTGATACCAGCACATAATGGTCGTCATACTGCAATTGTTTTACAGAAAAGATCCCTGATAGAAAGGTCCCCTTCTGATTAAAACTATTTTCGGGTCTTAACAGATTTATTTTAGCAGTTCTTTTGGGAGCATAAATATAGAGTGGGTCGATAAAATGAACTCCTAAGCCCAATATACTGGCAACTCCAACCCCAGGAACTGCCCGTTGAAATGCACCATCAAAGAGTTTGAATTCTCCATCATACAGAATACTGTCAATCCTTGTCATTTGCTTGAAATTTCCATCTACGCCTTTAATCGTAGCCGGCATCTGTTTCTCTTTGAAACGTAAAAGTGCATTCTCCTCTACCACTTCGGTGAAATATGCTATTGATTTCATTTTTCGAATTTCACCAAACAATGGATTGTTGGTTTCAAAGGTTTTTCCATGTACCAAAGTTATTTTAAGGTCAGGGTCAAAAGCCGAGAACATATTGGAAATCAATGATTCAAATCCATTAAAAACTGACAAAACACAAATCAAAGCGACCGTACCCACACAAACGCCAGCGGCTGAAATGCCTGAAATTATATTTATGGCCGAGTGTGATTTCTTGGAGAATAAATAGCGTTTGGCAATGTAAAAGGGAAAGGAGTAACTTTGAATTTTACTTTGGAGTTTAAACATCGGTTTGGCTTTCTTTTCTAGTTGAATTACGTCAAAGGCACTCAGTGAACCATTTATTTTGGTTCGCTAAATGCCCTTTTTTGTTTAGCGGTCTACTTACTCTTCGGTTGCTGGTCCTGGAGGGTCGCTTTTTAGTAATTTGTCTATGTTTTCTAGGTAATCGAGTGAATCATCCACGTGGAAAAATAAAGATGGGACGATGCGTAATTGGTGGCGTACTCTTTTACCCAAATCAAAACGTATGGCTTTGGTATCTTCTTTTACTTTTTCTAATACAGCAATTGATTTATTGCTTGGAAAAATACTCAAATGGGTATGCGCTATTCCCAAGTCAGGGCTGATACGAACCCCCGTTACTGTAATCAAAGTACCTTGTAATTCACGGGCATACAATAGAAATATTTCACCCAACTCCTTTTGCAGCATTCTCGATATTTTCTCTTGTCTTGTCGTTTCCATCTTATTTGTTTGTCATTATTAATTTGTAGTAGTAAATCAATTTTCGTGAATATTTTCCGTGATTATCCATTTCAATTAAACTTGATTGTGAAGCATTGACTATACAACAACGCAAAGAGTTTAATTTTCGTACTTTATAATCACGTTAAATTTTCCACTCAAATCCATCCTTGCTGTCTTTGATTTCGAAGCCAAAAGCAGTGAGTTCATTTCGTATTTTATCGCTGGTTACCCAATCTTTATTTTGTTTCGCTTCCATTCGCATGTTTAGTAATAAATCGATTGCTTTTTTATAGGCTTCGTTGGTTCCAGAAGCTTGATTTTCAGTTTTTAAACCTAATAAGTCTACAATAAAGAGTTGATAAACGGACTTCAATTCATTTAAATCAATTTCGGAAATGTTTGCTTTCCCATCGTACGCTAAATTAATAGCTTTCATTGCATCAAAGAGATGAGCGATGACGATTGGCGTATTTAAATCATCACACATGGCCTCTTCGCATTTCGCGCGCAAACCGCTGGTTTCTATACTTGAAGTATCCGAAGCTTTGAGTTTTTGTAAACGGGCATAGCCTTCCATCAAACGACTTAAACCTTTATCAGAGGCTTGTAATGCTTCACTACTAAAATCAACCGTACTTCTATAATGTGCTTGTAGAATAAAAAAGCGCACTGTCATTGGACTAAAAGCTTGCGTCAACAAGGGATGATTACCGGTAAAAAACTCCTCCAAAGTGATGAAGTTGCCCAAAGATTTTCCCATCTTTTGTCCATTAATGGTAATCATATTGTTGTGCATCCAATATTGCACTGTCTTTTTGCCCAAAGCAGCTGTTGATTGGGCTATTTCACATTCGTGGTGAGGGAACATTAAGTCCATTCCACCGCCATGAATGTCAAATTCTTCACCTAAATACTTGGTTCCCATTGCAGAACATTCAAGGTGCCATCCAGGGAAACCTTCACTCCAAGGGGAGTTCCAACGCATGATGTGTTCTGGTGATGCTTTTTTCCACAATGCAAAATCAACACTGCGGCGCTTTTCACTTTGTCCATCAAGTTCGCGAGTCGTTTCAAGCATCTCGTCTATATTACGACCAGATAAAATTCCATAATGATGACTGTTGTTATATTTTTCAACATCAAAATAGACTGAACCTTCACTCTCATAAGCAAATCCAGCTTGGATAATTTTTTCTGTAAATTCTATTTGCTCAATTATATGACCTGATGCATGTGGCTCAATACTAGGGGGTAGTACATTGAGTTCTTCCATGGCTTTGTGGTAGCGATTGAGATAATGCTGAACAACTTCCATTGGTTCAACTTGGTCCACCCTGGCTTTCTTGGCTATTTTGTCTTCACCACTGTCGGCATCATTTTCCAAATGTCCAACATCAGTAATATTGCGTACATAACGTACTTTATAGCCCAAATGTGTCAAAAATCGAAATAGAATGTCAAAGGTGATCGCAGGTCTGGCATGGCCCAAATGACCGTCTCCATAGACAGTTGGTCCACAAACATACATGCCAACATTTGGAGCGTGGAGGGGTTCAAAAATTTCTTTCTTGCGTCCTAAGGTGTTGTAGAGCTTGAGTTTCATGTTTAAATTTATAATTGTTCCAATGCGCTAATTGTTAATAATTTATCCAGCACATCATTTTGAAATTGTGAATTATGCATTATAAATTACGCATTAATTTATGCAAATCCTCTTTGTTTCTTAAGATTTTCGTAGGCTTCGTTGATGGATCTGAATTTTTCAGTGGCAGATTTTTTTACTTCTTCTCCTAAGTCATTTACCTTATCAGGATGGTATTTCATAGCCATTTTACGATATGCTTTTTTTATTTCATCATCAGTTGCACTTGGCTCAATTTCCAAAGACTTATAAGACCAATTGTGGTCTTTTGATTTCATGTAGGGTGCTTTGATTGACTCGAAATCCAAACGATCAATTCTGAAAATATTAGCAATGCGAACGATAGTTGCCAATTCCGAATCAACTACTTCTCCATCTGCATATGCAATGTCAAAGAGCAAGTGCAATAATTCAAGTTTAGAGGAATAATTGAGATTTTGCCCAATTTGAGCAGAGACTTCTGTTTCGTTGATTTCTTGATCCAGTAGATTTTTTAGGATGGGCATGGCTTCTAGTGCACCTTGTTCGCCAAAGTTACTCACCAAGAAGCGCTTAACGATTGCTAATTCAGAACGATCAACTCTTCCATCGGCCTTCATAATACAGGCCATAAGTACTAGTAAACTCATCTTGAAATCGCCTTCAGTTGTTTTGCCTACTCCTAAAGCTGTAGTTTTTATATCTGCATCACCTATCATTGAGCCCAATGCAAAGCCAATTAATGCACCTACCGGGCCTCCAAAAGCCCAACCTAATCCACCACCTATCCATTTAGCATAATTTCCCATAATCACTTTATTTTAATTGAATTTTGGACGACAAAGGTACGAAAAAAATGACTCAATCAATAATCTGTTTGCAAGCTTTAGTGCCTCATTTACTTCAATTTTTATGAAGTGAAATAAAAATAATGTTAATCAAATTGACGATTTCAATGCATGCAACTCTCATTATCTCAACTTTTTTCACTATCTTTGCACCCGAATTAATAACAACCTTATGCGTTGTTGAGTAAAATCCGCACAACCTGCCATCATCTTGGCATCCTGCTTATCTGAGGGTACACGTTTTTTTGTAAACCAATGGAACTATCGCTGGATTACTACTCGAAACGTGTACTAAAACAAACAAAATGACATTTAGAGAATTAAATTTGAATGAAGAGATTCTTTCGGCTATCGAAGAACTCGGCTTTGAGAGTCCTATGCCCGTACAAGAACAGTCTATTCCATTTATGTTGGAGAAAACTGCTGACTTAGTGGCACTTGCACAAACTGGTACTGGTAAAACTGCTGCTTTTGGACTACCTGTATTGAACCTAATCAACCCACAAAGCAAGCAAACACAAGCCCTTGTGTTGGCACCTACCCGTGAGTTGTGTATCCAAATTTCAAACGACTTAAAGAAATTCTCCAAAAACATGCGCGGTATGAAAATCGTTGCTGTTTATGGTGGTGAAGATGTACGTGTACAATTACGTCAATTGGATACTGCACCTCAAATTATTGTTGCTACTCCAGGTCGTTTGATCGATTTGATTGAACGTGGGAAAATTGAATTGGGAAGTATTAGCTTCTTGGTATTGGATGAAGCGGACGAAATGTTGAACATGGGTTTCAAAGAAGATATCGAAACCATTCTGCAACGTACTCCTGCCACGCGTCGTACCATGCTTTTCTCGGCAACCATGCCAAAAGAAATTGCCAATATAGCCAAACGCTATATGAAAGATTACGAGGAAATTACTGTTGGTAACAAAAACGAAGGTTCAGCGAATGTGGAACATATTTATTATGTATCACAAGCTAAACAACGTTATATGGTATTAAAAAGGATAGTGGATTTAAATCCAGATATCTACGGTATCGTTTTCTGCCGTACCCGTATGGAGACCAAAGAGGTCGCAGATCGTTTGATGCACGATGGTTATAATGCAGATGCTCTTCATGGCGATTTATCGCAAGCGCAACGTGATACGGTTATGCAAAAATTCCGTATTCGTAACATTCAATTGTTAGTAGCTACCGATGTTGCAGCCCGTGGTTTGGATGTAAGTGATTTGACGCACGTTATCAATTATAATTTACCTGATGATGTTGAAATTTACACCCACCGTAGTGGTCGTACCGGTCGTGCGAACAAAAAAGGGGTTGCCGTTTCAATTATCCATGCAAAGGAAAGATTCAAGGTAAAAGATATTGAAAGAATACTTCGTAAAAGCTTTACTCAAGAGCAAATTCCGAACGGTTTAGAAGTGTGTAAAAAGCAATTGTTCCACATGATCGACCGCATGGAAAATGTAGACGTGAGCCAAGAGCAAATTGAACCTTACATGGAACAAATCATGAAGCAACTTGAGTATTTGCCGAAAGAAGAGTTGATTAAGCGCTTTGTTTCAATAGAGTTTAACCGTTTCTTAAGCTATTATAAAAATGCTGAAGATTTAAACTTACCAGACCGCAGCGAACGTGGTGATCGTAATGATCGTGGCGAACGCGGCGAACGCGGTGCGAAGCCAGGTGGTCGTATTCGTTTGAAAATGAACGTTGGAGAGCGCGAAGGAATTGATCCAAAACGTTTGCTAGGTATTATTAATGATGTCACTGGTGATAAATCAATTAACGTTGGTTCAATTGAAGTAACCAATAAATTTACTTTCTTTGATGTTTTTGCTGATCAATTGGATCAGATTGTAACTGCTTTTGCAGGACAGTCAGAGGTTGAAGTATCAGAAGCCAAAAGCAGCAAGAATTTTGATGATCGCAAATCTGATTATCGTCCACGCTCTGGTGGATCAGGCGGTTCAGGTGGTGGATATCGTGGTGGCGCTGGTGGTTCTGGCGGTGGTTACCGTGGTGGAGATAGAAGTGCTGATCGTGGTGCAAGCCGTCCTGCAAGTGCGGGTGCTGCTGGTGCAGGTCCAGAAAAACCTTGGCGAAACCGTGAATTGGGAGACAGAAGCAGTCGTCCAGCTGGTGGTAGCGATCGTCGCAGTAATGGTGGATCGGGCTCTAGTT
>CANFFA010000078.1 GCA_947445425.1 Paludibacteraceae bacterium | reverse complement strand
TCTTTCTCGTTTGGATTTACTTCTACAAACTCAACATTACTTACAATCCATGGACGAATAAGACCTAATGCTATCGAAAATATCTCTGTACTATTCATGCTACAAAGATATTCCTTTTTTCAATTACCCACCTTATTCGTTATAGAGCCGAAAATAATTTCAAAATTTAATTTTAAATGACTGAAACAGTATATTTAACGAGTAGTAGTCATTAATCACATGAATTATTTGACATTAAAAGCCACCCTCAACTCTTCGATTACCTCCTCTTCCATCGGATAAAGGGCACCAATAGAAGCAGCCATCACAGTAGAATTGGCACTAAATTCAGCTACTTCCAAGTAATCGAAAGTATTTAGTAACTTATCACCGGTAACAATCACACAGTCATTGTCTACCAACACCACACGGTTTTTGAAGAACATATGTGCCACCATCTCAATGTCGTTATATACTGAACCAAAAGGAACTGTTGGAATATCTTGCAAGAAAATCCAGCTTTCCGGGATGGTGCGTACGTCAAATTTTTTACCACTTACCGCATGAGCCATTAGACTGGTAGATTGTGTGGTGATAATAGAATTTATATTTGGATTAAGCTCATAAATACGTTGGTGCAAGGCTTGTGAACGGCTAGGCGTTTTTCCGGCCTCAGCTTTTCCATCCTTAATTTGAACGATGTCCTGCGCTTCCATATCCCAGCGGGCAACATTGCTAGGGGTGATCAAAAAATCGTTGTTTTTCCATCTAGCAGATACAGTTCCATAAGTCGAAATCATCAAACCTTGATCGCATGCCCGCTGGATCATATCCACCATATTGGTACGCAAGGCACGCTCTTCTGAAGTGTACTGTACGTCAGAAAAACTCGCAATCGGTTTAGGAATAAGATTTTCGTAATTAAAAATTTGGGAGTCACTCAATCCATTCACTTTTCCAAGTGTACCTGCACTAATGAGTGTTCGGCAGCAAAACTCTAGGGTCTCAAAGCGTTGGTAAGCATCTAATAAATCTGTACCTCCCAATACCACACCATGGTTCTCCATGATTACGGCTTTGTGTTTTCCGTTAAAAAATTCAACTGCAATTTTTTTACCTAAATCTTCACTTCCCGGACATCCGTAAGGAGCATAGCCAATTTCGCCACAAATATGACGTGCTTGGGGAATAATGTTGGTGTTCGGAATTTTGCGGGCAATGCTAAATGCCACCAAACCAGGAGGGTGTGCATGTATAATGGCAGTCAATTCAGGACGTGCATCAAAGATGGCTTTGTGAAATGGAAATTCAGAGGACGGTTTGTGTAGTCCTACAATGGTTCCATCGGCTTTAATACAAGAGATGTCTTTAGCAGTTAAAGATCCTTTGTCTACTGCAGATGGAGTAATCCATATATCACCATTTTCATCTTTAATAGAGATATTTCCACCAGAGGTAGTAGTCATTCCATTGCGATACACTCTTCCGATTACTATGTTTAGCTGTTCGGCTGGATGCATTAGTTTGATATCCAATTGTTTCATAATAAATGTGCTAATTAATAATGTGCTAATGATTTAAAATGCCAATGTGCCAATGAGTGGCTCATTCGAAACTAATTTCTCGTAACTAAATTTGGTAGTATGAGCGAAAAAATAAGTATCAGCATTCCGAGTACCAATACCGAAATTGTATTAAGACTTGCCCCTTTCCACTCTTTAAGAAAAATACCCCAGATATTACTAAAAGTTACATTGAGCGACATGAGTATGCTCCATGAAAAGGCCATCATAACGCTGCCTTCTACTAAGTAACTTTTTCCCAATGCCAAACCAAAAAATTGGGAATACCAAAGCACTCCGGCAAGTGCGCAAAGTAAAGTGTTGCTAAACAATACATTGGTGGGAACTCCAAAATAATCACTTGTTGTTTTGTTTTTGACATTTTGGAAAAGACAATAGATGGCATTGGTCAGAAAACCACCGGCAGTGATAATGAAAATTGCCGGTAAACCTGCAAATAATGCTTTTGCACCCAACTGAACGGCAGCTGATTTAATTGGTTCAGCAGCTTCAAGACCTAAGCTGAAGCAAGCACTCATTAAACCTGCCAATAAAGCCACCAGCAAACCTTTTCCCAATGCAAAATCTTTTACAGCGGCTAGTTGCTGCTCTTTGGTCATGCTTTTGGAACGCAAACTACCTGCAAAACCAATAACGGAAATACCTGCAATGGCTACACTTACACTGATCAGCAACACTAGCCCTTTTCCTGAAAACAGATCGGTCCCCATCATGAGTGCCGGAAACAGGGTTCCAAAGGCAGAGCAAGTTCCCAAGGCGATGGATTGTCCCAATGCCACACCTAAATAGCGCATACTCAGTCCAAAAGTCAATCCGCCGATTCCCCAAAAGAAACCGTAGATTAAGGCTGATAATCCTGCACCATTTCCTGCCGAAAGAATCTCCGTGAGTGAATGTCCCTCGGGTACAGCTAACAATGCACCTAAATAGGGGAACAACAGAAAGGCGAATAGACCCTGCACCAGCCAGAAACTCTCCCATGCCCAGTTCTTAACTTTGGTAAGGGGTACGTAAGAACTGGATTGCCCAATGCTTCCAATTGCGATAATAAATAATCCGATGATTGTATTCACGTGTTTTTAGTGTTTAACGGTTAGTGATTAACGTTTAGTGATTAACGATTAGTGAATAGTAAGCGTAGAACTAATCACTAAACGTTAATCACTAAACACTATCTTTTACTGGTTACTTCTGCTTCGTATTTTTGAATATCAGCAATGTAGGCATCACCAACAATGATTCCTTTTTTCATGCAGTAGTAGTCATAAACAGCGGCCCAAGGCAATGATTTGGCTTCTTCTAACAAGGCCATGCGTTCAAAGTTTTGACCCGCTGCTTCGTAGGCTTTTAGTTGTGCAATTGGTTCCAATAAGGCTTGGGTAAATGCTTTTTGCGTAGCACGAACGCCCACTACATATGCACCAATACGATTGATAGAGGCATCAAAATAATCTAAGCCTACATGAACTCTGTCTAATGCATTTGCACGTATAATTTCTTGAGATAGTGCCAATAATTCGTCGCTCAATAGTACTACGTGATCACTATCCCATCTTACACCACGGCTCACATGAAGCATAATTTCTGGAGCAAAAAGTAGAAGTGAAGATATTTTATCAGAGATAACTTCTGTTGGGTGGAAGTGCCCTGAATCAAGCGTTATCATTTTGTTGTTAGCAACACCATAACCCATGTAAAATTCGTGTGAACCTACTACGAAACTTTCGCTTCCGATACCAAACAGTTTACACTCGATGCAGTCACGCATGTAGGTGTCATTGGTTTTCATTTCGAAAATCTTGTCCAAGGATTCTTTTAAGTTTTGACGGTATCCCAAACGGTCTACGGTTAAATCTTTAGAGCCATCCGGAATCCAAATATTGTGAATACAAGCTGAGTTCAATTGACGACCCATCTCTTCAGCTATCTTACGACAAGCATTTACGTGATCTACCCAAAACTGACGAATTTTAGGATCTTTGTTTGACAATGTAAATCCATCAGCAGACAATTCGTGTGAAAAGCAAGTAGCGTTAAAATCTAATTTATACCCTTTTTCTTTTGCCCAGTCAATCCAGCTTTGGAAATGTTTTACCTCTATTTTGTCACGATCCACTACTGGTCCATTACCAAAATCGGCATAAAATGCATGTAAGTTTACACGGTGTTCCCCTGGAATTAATGACATGGCTTTATCAATATCCGCACGGATTTCAGCAATGTTGCGTGCTTTACCCGGGTAATTACCCGTTGCTTGAATACCCCCACTTAGGTCGCCATCCGGATTTTCACATCCTGCTACGTCATCCGCTTGCCAGCAATGTAACGAGATTGACAATTTGTCTAGTTCAGCTACTGCTTTTTCTACATCGATGCCGAAATCGGCGTAACGTGCTTTTGCATACTCAAATGCTTGGGTGATTTGTTGTTCTTTCATGTTTGTTGTTTGTTTTATGATTGTTTATTTATTTTTCTATCTAAGTGATGAGATTGATATAATGTCGTATTTTTTTTGTTCGCTCAAAAAATATTTTTTAACGCAAAGATGCTAAGATGCCAAGACGCTAAGAAATTTATATACTGTATATCTGAACTTTGCGACTTCAAAACTTAGCGTACTTGGCGTTCAAAAATATCAAAATGACTTATCAGAGTAGACAAGATAATACGACAATATATTGTTCAATTCACTTAAGTCTTGATGCGGAGAGTGTTAAATTATTTCTAGGGTTGAGGATCTATTCTAACCCAATCCTCTTCTATGTAAACTTTATCAGACATTTTACCGGATAGGTGCATTTTATTACCTTTAATTTCAACTTTAAATACGTGTTTTTTTCCTAGAAATCGAGTCATATCTGGTCCTATATATGCAATGTTCTCGATATAGGTTTGTCCATCGTATGAGCAAGTTCCACCCATTGCGCTTCTGATAATCTTTGTGTCCATGCTTGAAGAGATCCAACTAAAGGAGGTTTTAGAGATGTATTTAACAAAATAGGTGTTTTTAATTTGTGCTCTGACACCGCCATGTACAGAACCTACACAGCGCCACGCCCCAATAATTTCTTGTTTACAGCCCTGAGAGAGTAAGTTAAATTGAATAGAAACCAAGCATAATAATGCAATTGTAATTTTTGTTTTCATAATTGTACGTTTTAAAGATTAATTATTTAAAAATCAAAATTATACTCGTTTGAAATTATAAAACTCACTCAAAAAATCGTGCTTTAATGATTGACAATTTCAATGAATCGATTATATGCTTTACCCCATTCTAAGCTATTTTGTGGTTGATATTCTTCAATATGAATAGACTCTCGAATGATTTGTCGCATCTCTTGTAGGGAATTCACTATTCCAGCCGCTTTGGCTTGTATCATGATATTGCCATAAGCAGTGGCTTCCGCTGGACCAGTAACTACTGGAATACCAATGGCATTTGCCGTCCATTGATTAAGAAGTTTATTCAATGATCCTCCTCCAATAACGTGCAGCTGTTCTATTTCAAATGGTGCAAGACTTTTTAATTTGCCCAATGTAAATCTATATTTCAGGGCTAGACTTTCATAAATACAACGAATAAATTCTTTGTGATCTTTTGGTGTTTTTTGACCTGTGGATTCACAGAATTGTACAATGGCTTGGGTCATGCTATTTGGATTAACAAAAGAGCTGTGGTCTGGGTCAATGAAACAAAGAAAGGGAGTAGCCTCTTCGGCCATTTTAACCAGTTTGTCGTAGGCATAAGTAATGCCCTCTTTTTTCCACTCTTTTAGGCATTGTTCCAAAATCCACATGCCCGTAATATTTTTCAAAAATCGGGTAGTGCCTTCCACGCCGCCTTCATTGGTATAATTCAGTGCATATGTTTCATCTGTTATAATTGGGTTGTTCACCTCAATCCCCATGAGCGACCAAGTGCCAGAACTTAGATAAGCAAAACGCTCGTTCAATGCAGGAATTGCTGCAATGGCAGAAGCGGTATCATGACCGGCAACCGCAATGACAGGAACTTTCCCTAATTCACATTCTTCAGCTAAGGCATCCGTTAAGGTGCCAATTAGCTGACCGGGCATCACTATTTCGCCAAGTATGTTGGGTGAAATACCCACAGCCTCAAGCAAGCAGGATTCGAACTGTTTTGTTTGTGGGTTTAATATTTGTGAAGTAGAGGCAATGGTATATTCCACTACTTTATTTCCAGTAAGTAAATAAGCCAAAGCATCTGGGATAAAAAGGAGGTCTGAGCTTGCTTTTAGTAGAGAGTTATCAGCTTGTTTTAGGGCAAATAATTGGTACAAAGTGTTGAAATTCATTACCTGAATTCCAGTAAGTTCATACACTTTTTTGCGGGGGATAATATTGAAATAAGCTTCGGGCATACCTATAGTATGAGGATCACGATAGGCGTAAGGTGCACCTAAAATTGTGCCATCTTCGGCAATTAGAGCAAAATCAACTCCCCATGTGTCAATGCCGATAGACGTAACTTCTACTCCCTCGTTCTTTGCCGCAATTAAACCAGCTTTTAAATGTTCGAACAAGGAATAGATGTTCCAATGAAAGTGATTTCCAATTTGTAATATCTGGTTGGGGAAACGAGTAAGCTCTTTCATTTGTAGTCTGCCATTTTCTATGGTTCCTAAAATAGAACGTCCGCTGGTGGCACCAAGGTCAAATGCTAGGAAGGATTTGTTTTTCATATTGCGTTTTTAATGTATACGCAAAAATAGATTATCAGCAACTTATTAACCTGTAAAAATTGACATAAAGACAGTGTTTTTTGACACAAAGAATCGGAAGTCGATAATTTTGAAATTGTCAATCTGGAATAGAAGTTTTTTCGTTTTTAAATGTAACTGAAATTATTTGATAAATGATGTTTTAAGGTCTTTTATTTGTGTTGAAAAGCAAAGTAATTTAACCTTGATAATTGATATTAAAGATTTGGTTTGTCTCTACATTAGACTATAAATCATTATTTTATTGTAAAAATGTTGATTTGGATAATATAGATGTGGAATCGGGCAAAAGTTTATTCGAGGCTAGGTACTATTTTTACATTTGTAATAATTGAGTCGAATTAAAACCACCTGCTTATGAAATCAACCTTTACACTAAGTGCACTTTTTATGGTGTTTTTACTATTAACTTCTTTGTTTGAAGCCTCTGCTGCTGCTCCGACCATTGCCTGTCCTGGTACAAAGTCTAATTTTGTGAATCCGACTTCAGGATTGATAGATGCCTTTCCCTTTAATGAGACCAGCGGAACAACGGCTTACGATGTAATTGGTAACCTTAATGCCACTTTAGAAAATACCACATCATGGGATGCTACTGGCAAGTATGGTGCTGCTGTTTCGTTGAACGGAAGTGCCAATTATGTGACACTGCCCAAAGGTATTGTAAGTACGCTTAGTTCTGATTACACGATCTCTGTTTGGGTGTATTGGAGAGGAACTAATGCCTGGGAACGTGTTTTTGATATTGGAAATTCATCTGCTACAGGATATATGTACTTGACTGCCAGTGATGGCAGTGCTGTTCAATTTGCTATTACTAATTCTGGGAATTGGGCTGATCAAAAATTGACCGGAAGTGCAAAACTTACACAGAATGCTTGGAGTCATGTGGTGATTACGTTGAGCGGAAATACCGGTACCATGTTTGTGAACGGAGCATCAGTAGCCACCAATGGAAGTATGACCATTAAGCCCTCCTCTTTAGGAAGTACAACGGCTAATTATATAGGTAAATCGCAATTTTCAGATCCGAACCTAAACGGAAAGGTAGATGAGTTGCGTTTTTACAACAGGGCTTTGACTGCCGGTGAAGTAACAGCACTTTATAACGCCTCGGCTAGTACTGCCGGTGCTGATTATGGTACAGGGCTTGGAGCTCCTACGATTACAGACAATGGTTGCGGTAATTCTAAAGGCCAAAGTAATGCTTGGGGAACACAGCTTCCTTTGGGTATTAATACGGTAACGTGGACAGCTTCAGGTGATTGCGGTCAAACCAACACTTGTACCCAATCGGTAACGGCCATTCAGGGCACCCCTACTTTTACGGGAACACTGGCCACACAAAGTACTTTAAATACAACGTACACCCTAACCGGTGGATTGCCTGCGGGCGGAACTTATAGTGGTACCAGTGTAACCGGCACTAATTTTAACGCATCTACCGCAGGTGTGGGTACACATACCATCACCTACTCTTATACCTACACCTATGCAGATGGAACAAGTGCTACGAAAACAGCTACTAATACGATTACAGTAAACTCCTCCACTATCACCATCCCGGGTACTGGTAATACTGCCGCATCTACCCTTGCTACCGGACCTTATTACGACCTTGTCATTCCATTGGGTGGTACATTGACGGTGGATCAGGCCACAACGGTAAGAAATATAACCGTAGGTCCTGGTGGAAAATTGGATTTGAGTAATACGCTAACCGTTGGTGGTAATGTTACACTGATGGATGATGCTACGGGTTCATTTAGTGTTAATTTGGGAAATACGGGGATAGCAGTTTCAGGCACTGTTCGGTATGTCAAAACAATGAACAATACCCGTTGGTATTTTGTCTCTTTTCCGTGTGACGTAACGGTGGGTGCTATTACTAAATCTAATGGAAACTCTTTGGGTACCTTGGGCGTGGATTGGTTTATCAAGTATTATGACGGAAATAGTCGTACTTCAAACCTGGGTACTACATCTAATTGGAAAAGTATTTCTGCACAAGCAGATCCCTCTAAATTAATGGCTTATAAAGGCTATATTATCGGAATTAATGATGGACTCGGACCCTTTGATTTTTTATTTCCGCTTACTATTAACCCGACGGATATGTATCGGAATTGTTTATGCAGCGTAATTAATTGATTCGTGTTTAAAATACTTCTTTACCCGTTCTTGA
>CANFFA010000077.1 GCA_947445425.1 Paludibacteraceae bacterium | reverse complement strand
TCATTGAAATTAAAATAGAAACTGTAATTATACAATATGTCCATAAGATTAAGTAAAGCCTGCAAAGATTTAAATGTCGGAATGACCACCGCAGTTGAATTTCTTGCAAAAAAAGGTCATAAAATTGTCGTCGATCCCAATTTGAAATTATCAGATGAGCTTCATCTTTTATTGGCGAAAGAATTTGACAAAGATATGGCAATGAAAATTGATTCGGAGCGATTAAGCCAAGAGCGCCATTTCAAAGAGAAAGGCGAATCTGTGGCTATTGATGGCTACCATCAACCCAAAAATGTTGAAAAGCCAACAGAAACGATTCAGGTAAAGATTACCGAAGATCAATTGCCTCATTTTAAGTCAGTAGGACATATTGATTTGGATAAGAAAATTAAAAAGGCTGAGCCTGTTGTGCAAGCTGCCGCTCCAAAAACAATCCTTGAGGAGCAATTGCCAGTAGAAAAAAGTAGTCCTGCTAAAGTTGAGCCAAAAGTTGTGGCTAAAGCTGAAGTTGTTGAGACTATAGCTGTTGAAAAAGAAATTGAAGTACTCAAATCTGAAGAGGTTTTTGTTACAAAAGTTGTAGAAGAAGTTCCAGTTGCTAAGAAAGATAACGTCAAGGTCAATGACGAGAAATCTGAAATCGCTACAGAGGTTAAGATTGAGTTTCCAAAACTAGTTCAAGAACCTGAAACTACAGAGTTAAATGTTGAGACTAAAGACAATGATCATCAAGAAGATGAGGTCTTTTCTTTGTCACGTCCATCATTAGACAAATCTCCAGTAGTGATTGGTACAATTGATTTGGCATTATTAAACCAAAGTACTCGTCCAAAGCCAAAAACGAAGGAGCAAAAACGCAAAGAGCGTGAAGATAAAAATAAAATCGTTTCGACAGAACCTAAAAAGGTTATCATTACTGGCGAGAAAAAAATACTAAGAACAGCAGCTGAAGTTGCAAGTAATCCTAGTGGTGGTCTACCAAAGAAAAAGAGAGAAAGATTTACAAATCAAAAAGTAGATATCAATTCTCCTCAAAGACCTACGACTTCCAATGAACCTACCCAAGGATTTGCACATCCTAAAAAAGTAACGCCAGGGACAACGGGTGGAGCTGGTGCTGCAGGTGCAAAACCAAACAAAAATGCTCCTAAAAAAGTCATAAAAACTGCTGTGAACGTTGATGATGTTCAAAAGCAAATTAAAGAAACTTTAGCTCGTCTTTCGGGTGCAAATAAAAAAGGTAAAGGTTCTAAATATCGTCGTGATAAACGAGATACAGTGAATGTTCGTCAACAAGAACAAGCACAAAGAGAACGTGAAGGCGAAAGCGTATTGAAATTGACAGAATTTGTTACTGCTAGTGAATTAGCAGTGATGATGAATGTTACAGTGAACCAGGTTATTGGTACCTGTATGAGCATTGGTTTGATGGTTTCTATTAATCAAAGATTAGATGCTGAAACGATTAATATCGTTGCTGAGGAATTTGGTTTCACTACAGAATATGTCAGTCTTGACGTAGTGGAAGCCATTGGTGAAGAGGAAATTGATTTAGAAGAAGATTTAACGGCACGTGCTCCAATTGTAACCGTAATGGGTCACGTTGATCATGGTAAAACTTCGCTTTTAGATCATATTCGTAAAGCAAATGTTATTGCTGGTGAAGCGGGTGGTATCACTCAACACATTGGTGCTTATAATGTGCAAATTGAAAATGGGCAACACATCACTTTCTTAGATACTCCCGGTCATGAGGCATTTACAGCCATGCGTGCACGTGGTGCTAAAGTGACTGATATTGCAATCATTGTGGTGGCTGCTGATGATAGTGTGATGCCTCAAACTATTGAGGCCATTAACCACGCTGCAGCTGCAAATGTTCCAATGATATTTGCCATTAACAAAATAGATAAACCAGGTGCAAATCCTGAAAAGATTAAAGAGGCGCTTGCCCAAATGAACTACTTGGTTGAAGACTGGGGTGGTAAATATCAATCGCAAGAGATTTCTGCGAAGAAAGGTTTAGGTATAAAAGAATTACTTGAAAAAGTATTGCTTGAAGCTGAAATTCTTGAATTGAAAGCCAATCCAAACAAAAGAGCAATTGGCTCGGTTGTAGAGTCTACATTGGACAAAGGACGTGGTTATGTTTCAACTATTTTGGTTCAAAATGGTACATTACGTCAAGGTGATGTGGTATTGGCTGGTACTAATTTCGGGAAGATCAAGGCGATGTTCAACGAAAGAAACCAAAGAATTACAGAAGTGAGACCAGGAGAGCCAGTGTTGATACTTGGTTTAAATGGTGCACCTCAGGCTGGTGATATTTTTAATGTTTTAACTTCAGAGCAAGAAGCGCGTAGTGTTGCTAATAAAAGAGAGCAGTTACAACGTGAACAAAGTCTTCGTACCAAGAAGCACTTTACTTTGGATGAATTAGGACGTCGTATTGCTTTAGGTGATTTCAAGGAACTTAATATCATTGTTAAGGGTGATGTGGATGGTTCGGTTGAAGCATTGGCTGATTCCTTGTTGAAATTATCGACAGAAAATATACAAGTCAATGTAATACACAAAGCAGTTGGTGCGATTTCTGATTCTGATATTCTTCTTGCTGCCGCATCCAATGCTATTATTTGTGGATTCCAGGTTCGTCCTTCTACAAGTGCTCGTAAAATTGCAGAGAAGGAAGAGATTGATATACGTTTGTACTCCATTATCTATGATGCAATTGAAGAGATTAAATCTGCAATGGAAGGTATGCTTTCACCAGAAATAAAAGAAGAGGTAACTGCTACCGTTGAGATTATTGAAGTTTTCAAAATAACCAAAGTTGGTACTGTTGCTGGTTGTTTGGTTCGTGAAGGTAAGATTAAACGCGGTAATAAAATCCGTATCATTCGTGATGGTATTGTGGTTTATACTGGTGAATTGGATTCGTTGAAACGTTTCAAAGAGGACGTGAAAGAAGTGGGTACAAATTACGAGTGTGGATTAAACATCAAGAACTATAACGATATCCGTGAAGGGGATATGATTGAAAGTTATGAAGAAACTGAAGTGAGAAAGACTTTGTAATGATTTGATTCTTATACAAATAAAAAAGACCGAAAATTTAATTTTCGGTCTTTTTTATTTGTATGTAGATGATTAGATTTCCTCGTATCGTATGATCGTTTGAGCGCGATCTGGCCCTACTGATACAATTTTAATGGGTACTTCTAACTCCTCTTCCAAAAAGCTTAAATAAGCATTAAATTCCTCTGGGAATTCGTCTTCACTTTGCATTTTTGTCATGTCAGTTTTCCAACCAGCGAATTCAATATAGACAGGCTCAACTCCATCATTCAAATCGTAAGGGAATTCTGTTACTTCTTCTCCATCAATTTTATATGCCACGCATGCGGATATAGTATCAAAGCTATCCATTACATCACTTTTCATCATAATCAGTTGTGTAACGCCATTGATCATAATGGCGTATTTTAAAGCCACTAAATCAATCCATCCACACCGACGAGGACGTCCAGTTACTGACCCAAATTCAAACCCAATCTTGCGCATGTTATCTCCCGCAGCATCAAAAAGTTCCGTAGGGAATGGACCACTACCAACACGTGTACAGTAAGCTTTGAAAATTCCAAAAACTTCACCAATACTGCCTGGTGCTATACCTAAACCAGTACAAGCACCTGCACAAATAGTGTTTGAGGAAGTTACAAAAGGATAAGATCCAAAGTCAATGTCTAGCATAGTACCTTGGGCACCTTCTGCCAATACTTTTTTGTCAGCCTTTACAGCATCATTTACATAATGCTCGCTATCGATTAATTCAAAAGTTTTAATACATTCTATACCTTCAAACCAAGCTTTTTCAAGTTCGCTAAGGTCGTATTCGAAATTATATTGCTTTAAAATCTCTTTGTGGCGTGTGATGGCCTCATTGTATTTTTCTTCGAAATTATGTAGTACATCACCTACTCTAACACCATTACGACTTACTTTGTCTGTATAGGTTGGCCCGATTCCTTTACCTGTGGTTCCAATTTTGGAATTTCCTTTTGCTGACTCGTAGGCTGCGTCTAGTAAGCGGTGCGTTGGAAGGATCAAGTGGGCTTTTTTTGATATTTTCAGGCGGTCTGTTAAATTGTGACCAGCAGTTTGAAGAGCATCTACTTCGGCTTTAAATAGGGCTGGATCAATTACTACGCCATTGCCGATTACATTTACTTTGCCACCTTGGAAAATACCAGATGGAATAGAACGTAATACAAATTTTTTACCTTCGAATTCTAAAGTATGTCCTGCATTTGGACCACCTTGGAAACGTGTAATTAGATCATAATTAGGCGTAAGTACATCTACCACCTTCCCTTTGCCTTCATCACCCCATTGGAGACCTAGTAAAACATCTACTTTCATTGAATTTTAATTGAATATATAACGACTTGATTTTTATTGGATTGATACGATCTTTTCTTTGCATTTACTGCAAGTGCCATACACATAAAGTGAATAGTGTGAAATATCGAATTTTGAAAATGTCTTGGTCTGTATGGCAATTCTTAATTGCTTGTCAGTAAACTCCTTTATGTTTTTGCATTGAGTACATACCAAATGATTATGGATTTGTGTACCAAAAGCTTTCTCATATTGCGTTAACTTTCCACCAAATTGATGCCTGATAATTAATTTGCAGGTTTCTAAATGTTCGAAAGTATTATAGACTGTTGCCAGACTTACACGGAAATTTACCACTAATTTTTGATAGATCATTTCCGCATTAAAATGTCCTGTAAAATGATAAATACACTCTAAAATGGCATAGCGCTCTGGTGTTTTTCGAAGCTTACAGTCAGTCATATACCCTGTGAAAAGGGAACGAATTTGTTCGTAAGAATTTTCTTCTTTCATCTTGATGAATATGAGACCAACAAAAGTACAACTTTTTAACCAATCTATTTCTATAATATTTCCAAAAATAATAATTCTTGCTCTACTTCGGTGTAAATAAAGGCTTTGTTATTTGACTTTTCTAACTTATATTCTTTAATATGATTCCAGACTAAATTAGCTGTTTCATTGTTTTTTCTACAGAGTCTGCTTAGACAAAGTGCTACAGATTTATTGAGATGGTAATTCCCATTATCTACCACTTCAAGTGCTCGCTCAATGATAAACTCTAGTTCTGTTTCATTAAGTTGCTTGAATATACGTGCAGCAAGTATAAATCCTGTTATTTTCTCCCACTCCTTTTCTGATTTTAAACAATCACAACTTAATGACACTGAATAGGGAAGTTTGCATAATAGGTTCATACAACTTTGTTCAATAATTTCAATTTGATCAAATTTAGAAATCCAATTTTGAGCCATTTCTTGCTTGAAATCATCAATTGGTTGTAGAATTGTGGCCAAAATCATAGTTTCCCTAATGGATAGCTTCCATAAATGTTGTGCCAAATGATGATTGGATTTAATTGAAAAGGCAATTTCTTTAATTCTTGGAATTGCTACACCATAATTTTTTTTATAGTCAATACCCCTTTTTGTCATTTGACTGGAGGTAATTCCATTCATCGACAACCTTATTTTTTGTAGTATTTCAGTACTTTGAAGGTCTAATTCGGTTGATATAAATCCATATTTCATATTTATTGTAATTTTTAATCGTTGATATTTAAAAGCTTGCATGAATATCCGTGCAAAAGCTTAGTTTATTTTCTAAAAAGACTTGCATAAAACAAATTCCTGTATTATCTTTGCACCCGTTAAACATGGTGGTTGTAGCTCAGTTGGTTAGAGCGTCGGTTTGTGGTACCGAAAGTCGCGGGTTCGAGCCCCGTCTCCCACCCATTTTTAAAAACCGAAAAGGGAAGAACTTAATTGTTCTTCCCTTTTTAGTTTCTAATGCTTTTGTATTTGTAGATAAGAATGATGTATTTTTAATTTTAGCCAGCATATTGTAGAAGTCTATGATGAAAAATTGTCAAATTTCTAGATTGTTTGATGATTTTGTAAATGCAAATATAAAGGAAATTATCGAGCTTTGATATGGAAATAATTGAGAAAAAAATATTACTTTTGTCCCTAATTTGATTAGCTCTAACCATATTGTAAAGTAAAATAAATGAAAGTATTAAAATTTGGCGGAACGTCCGTAGGTTCAGCCGCTCGCATGAAAGAAGTTGCTAAGCTCATTTGCGATGGTGAGCAAAAAATAGTTGTCTTATCAGCTATGTCGGGAACCACCAATAGTTTGGTTGAGTTTTCCGATTATCTTTACAAAAATAATATTACAGGTGGAATTGAACGTATCAATGTCCTAGAGCAGAAGTATTATGATGTTATTGAAGAACTTTACACAATTCCTGCTTATAATTTTGAAGCCAAAACCATTATAAAATCACATTTTGATTACTTGCGTTCTTTTTCAAAAGCAGTGTTTACTCTTTTTGACGAGAAAGCAGTTTTAGCTGAAGGAGAATTGCTTTCTACGGCTTTGTTTCATCTTTACTTGCAAGAGATTGGTGAAGATAGTGCGCTTCTTCCTGCTTTGGAATTTATGCGTATCGACAAAAATTCAGAGCCGGATACGAATTATATTGCTGAAAATATAGCAAAACAGCTCGCTTTAATTCCAGATAAGAAAATCTATATTACGCAAGGTTTTATCAGTAGGAATTTTTATGGTGAAATCGATAACTTACAACGTGGTGGTAGTGATTACACAGCTTCGTTGATTGGTGCCGCAGTAGTTGCTGATGAAATCCAAATTTGGACGGATATTGATGGTATGCACAATAACGATCCTCGCTTTGTAGAAGGTACTAAACCAGTTCCTGTTTTGCATTTTGAAGAAGCTGCAGAGTTGGCTTATTTTGGTGCTAAAATACTTCATCCTACTTGTATTTTGCCGGCTAAATTAGCAAATATCTCTGTACGTCTACTGAATACTATGGAGCCAAGTGCGCCTGGAACTTTGATTACTACAAAAGGTAAAAATGGTAAAATTGAGGCAGTTGCAGCTAAAGATGGCATTACTGCGATTAAAATAAAATCAGGTCGTATGCTTTTGGCACACGGCTTCTTACGCAAAGTTTTCGAAATTTTCGAGTCTTATCAAACGCCTATTGATATGATTACAACTTCTGAAGTAGGAGTTTCTGTAAGTATCGATAATGCAAAACGATTAGACGAGATTGTAAATGATTTGAAGAAATTTGGCACAGTTTTAGTAGACAAGGATATGGTCATTGTTTGCGTTGTAGGAGATATGCCTTATGAAAATGTAGGATTACAAGCCCAAGTGGTAAATGCGCTTAGCGAAATACCTGTCAGAATGATCTCTTATGGTGGTAGTAATTATAATATTTCATTTTTGATCAAATCAGAAGATAAAAAACGAGCACTCAATGCATTGAGTCAAGCTCTTTTTAACTAAATAATTAGGCCGATGAAAAAGTAATTTTTCATCGGCTATTCATTTGAATTAGTTCATAATTAACATATTCTGTTTATTGTAAAAAGCAATAATACTATTTATATTTTTTATTTTTAAAACATTATTTATTTACACAATGAAAGCAAACTACCCAATAGATAAATTCAAGGAAATTGAAACTCCGTTTTATTATTATGATCTTGAAACACTTCGCACAACTTTAAACGAAATCAATAATCAAATTAAATCCAATAATTTCCATGTACACTATGCCATGAAGGCAAATGTGAATCCAAGCGTACTTCAAGTTATTAAAGAGGCTGGATTGGGTGCTGATTGTGTAAGTGGAGGTGAAGTAGAGGCTGCTATTGCAGCTGGGATTTCTCCTTCAAAAGTTGTATTTGCAGGCGTTGGAAAAGCTGACTGGGAGATTAATTTTGGGCTAGATGCAGATATATTTTGCTTCAATGTAGAATCAATTCCAGAATTGGAAGTTATAAATGAACTTGCTCTTGCCAAAGGTAAAGTAGCAAATGTTGCTTTGCGTATCAATCCAAATGTAAGTGCTAATACACATCATTATATTACAACTGGATTAAGTGAAAATAAATTTGGGATCAATATGTCTGAATTGGATCAAGTGATTGATCAATTTGAAACACTTCAAAACGTTAAACTTATAGGGGTCCATTTTCATATCGGTTCACAAATTACAGATATGAGCTCTTTTCAAAGTCTTTGTGTACGCGTAAACGAGATACAAGAACATTTCATTGCTCGTAAAGTTGTACTTCAACATATCAATGTTGGTGGTGGACTGGGAATCAATTATGAACATCCAAATCATTTTCCTATTCCTGATTTTGAAGCATACTTTAAAGTGTTTCGCGAGCATTTGATTTTACAAGCACATCAAACTTTGCATTTTGAATTAGGTCGTGCTGTTGTTGCACAATGTGGTAGTCTTATTTCTAAAGTGTTGTATATCAAACAAGGAACTTCAAAAAGATTTGCTATTCTGGATGCAGGATTTACAGAGCTCATTCGTCCTGCACTTTATCAAGCTTATCATAGAATTGAGAACTTAAGTTCTAATTTACCAGAAGAGGAATATGATGTTGTAGGTCCAATTTGTGAATCTTCTGATACTTTTGCCAAAGCTTATAGCATGAATAAAACGCAAAGAGGTGATCTTATTGCACTTCGTTCTG
>CANFFA010000076.1 GCA_947445425.1 Paludibacteraceae bacterium | reverse complement strand
TTCTAAAATACGACATTATATTTGTCCCATTAGTTATAAGTATTTACAGAGAAAAAAAAAATCCTGCTCTAAAAGGAGCAGGATTTTAATGTATTTTCTATTGTCATAGCTTTAATTCTACATAAAAACATCCTGCTCTCACTTACTAAAGTAAAAGTAAAAATAGAAATATGTAAAAAATAGTTTTGACATCTTGAGTCTTGTTGTAAATGTTTCGCAAAAGTAATACAATTTTCAATAAGTACAACCAATATAGGAATAAAATGTTCACTGACTACGATAAAAAAAGAAAGAAATCAGTATTATTTGAGCTTATATCTAGTCATTTAATTTGCATCTTAGCATTAAATATGTAATTTTGCGAGCAGAAACCTAATCCTGTTAAGATGAACAAAATAATCAGTAAAGAGTATTTTTCGGCCAATGTTATTAAGTTTGAAGTGGAAGCGCCTTTGATTGCCAAGGCAAGAAAAGCGGGTCACTTTGTAATGGTAAAAGTAGGCGTAAAAGGGGAACGCATTCCCCTTACCATAGCGGATGCCGATTTAGAAAAAGGGACGATCACCTTGGTAGTTCAAAAGATGGGAGTCTCTTCCTCTAAACTATGTGCCTTAGAAGCAGGTGAATTCATCACCGACATGGTTGGACCGCTTGGAAAAGCTACTCATATTGAAAATTTTGGAACAGTAATCTGTGCCTGCGGTGGTGTAGGAACTGCTCCTATGTTACCCATTGTTGCAGCATTGAAAGCAGCTGGAAACCGTGTCATTACCGTCATTGCTGCTCGTACTAAAGACTTAATCATCTTAGAAGATCAAATGAAAATCCATTCAGATGAAGTCATTGTGATGACAGATGATGGATCTTATGGTACACAGGGATTAGTAACCAATGGCGTTGAGTCGATTATTAATCGCGAAAAGGTTGATTTATGCGTGACCATCGGACCCGCAATCATGATGAAATTTGTAAGTTTACTCACAAAAAAATATGAAGTGCCTACTTGGGCATCGCTCAATACCATTATGGTAGATGGTACTGGAATGTGTGGAGCCTGCAGGGTAAGCGTGGGTGGAAAGACGAAGTTTGTATGTGTCGACGGACCAGAATTTGGTGCTCACTTGGTGGATTTCGACGAGATGTTGATGCGATTAGGGGGGTACAAAGAACTTGAAAGAGAATCTGCTGAGAATTATCAAGCAAGCTGTCAGCATGAGACGAAGTAAACGATAAGAATTAGACAAAAGAACAAAGAATAAAGACCAAATTGCAATACATCTTTTGTCTTTATTCTTTTGTCAATTAGTTAGGGGTAAAAACTCAAAAAAAATCCACATTAACCAATATACAAAATGATTCTATCAGAAGAAAGAGCCCAAGCTTGGCGTGCCGATTTACGTTCATCCATGAAAGCAAAAGAACGTACAGAAATCCCTAGAGTTCACATGCCCGAACTAGATGCTGAGTACCGTAGTCACAATAGAGTAGAAGAGGTGAATTTAGGCCTAACCCCCGAATTGGCTATGCTAGAAGCCAAACGCTGCTTGGACTGTGCCAACCCAACTTGCATGGAAGGTTGTCCAGTAGGGATTTACATTCCAAAATTCATCAAACACATTGAAAAGGGGGAGTTTCTAGAAGCTGCAAAAACGCTGAAAGACACCTCAGCACTTCCGGCAGTCTGCGGTCGTGTTTGCCCACAGGAGAAACAATGTGAATCGCGTTGTGTACATTTAAACATGAAAAAAGAGTCAGTTGCCATTGGTCATTTGGAACGTTTTGCTGCTGATTATGAGCGCGAAAGTGGCAATATTTCTGTCCCACAAGTAGCACCTGCCAATAACATCAAAATTGCCACCGTTGGCTCTGGTCCTGCAGGATTGGCATTTGCAGGGGATATGGCTAAATTGGGTTATGAAGTAGTCGTTTTTGAAGCCTTACATGAAATTGGAGGAGTATTGAAATACGGAATTCCAGAGTTCCGCCTTCCCAACGAAATTGTGGACGTAGAGATTCAAAATCTACAATCCATGGGAGTTCATTTTGTAACCAACTGCGTAGTGGGTAAAACCATTAGCATCAAAGATTTGGAAGAGGATGGTTTCAAAGGGATATTCGTAGCCAGTGGTGCTGGACTACCTCGTTTTATGGATATTAAGGGTGAGAATTTAGTCGGCATTATGTCGTCAAATGAATATTTAACCCGAGTAAATTTGATGGATGCAGCTAATCCCAATTCTGACACACCTGTATATTTAGGCAAAAAAGTAGCAGTAATTGGTGGTGGAAATACCGCAATGGACTCCATCCGTACCGCTAGGCGTTTGGGTGCTGAACGTGCTATGATCGTCTATCGTCGTTCTGAAGAAGAGATGCCAGCACGCTTGGAAGAAGTGAAACATGCTAAAGAAGAAGGCATTGACTTCCTTACTTTGCACAATCCTATCGAATACATTGGCAATGCCCAAGGACGTGTTACCCACATGTTGTTGCAAGTAATGGAGTTGGGTGAAGCTGATGCTTCAGGCCGCCGTTTGCCAATTGAAATTCCAGGTAAAACGGAACTAGTAGAAGTTGACGAAGTAATTGTGAGTGTTGGTGTATCTCCTAATCCCTTGATTCCACAATCGGTTGAAGGTTTGGAAGTAACCAAATGGGGAACCGTTGTCGTTGATAAAGATACCATGCAATCAGCCGTTCCTATTATATTTGCAGGAGGTGATATTGTTCGTGGTGGTGCAACGGTGATTCTAGCCATGGGGGATGGTAGACGTGCAGCGAAAGCGATGGATCAATGGGTAAAGAGTAAAGCCTAACATCAATTAGTAGTATAAACAGATAAGGCCAAGTGATATCTCACTTGGCCTTATCTATGTAAGATAGTGCATTGTATTGAAATAGAAACTATCTAGGGCTAATAATTTCTTTGACCTCAGTCTTCTCTTTTGGTTTATGAAACATCTGACTCATAAATAACTTGCGATTATTCGATTTTTCTGACGCGAGTCTTAATTCATCTTTTGATTTGAATCTTGAAACCAGAATTGGTGTTTTACGAATTACACCTGCTTTGACAGCTGTTCCTTTACCAGAATAGGCCATATCAGTTGGCTCTGCATATTCTTTATTAAGGCCACCACCAAAACCAAACCACCGACCTACTTTAGTGAAGAAACCCGGTTCTTTAGGTCTGAAATTCTCTAATGAATAATCGTGATGTCTTGAAGCACTTCTCGCGGGTCCAAAGTCGATCATAGAGTCGTCGAAGTATTCAGGATGATCCACCATCTCAGGGCCAAATTCCTCAGTAGATTCATCATAGAAATAAGAATTGTCGGCCAACTCTGGGCCAAACTCAATCATAGAGTCATCAAAAAAGGGAAAGTATGATTTTACGGGAACAAATAAATTTTTAGTCTTAGCAATCGTCTTTTTTTTAGATTTTTGCTTGGTATTTGTTACTACACTTTTCTTTTGAAAACTTGAATTTTTAGTAGAGGGCGTGGAAGACTTCTCTTTTTGGCCCAATGCAGTTGAACAAATAAGTATGTTTACACCTAAAATGATTAGAGCCTTTAATCTGAATTGAAATCTTATTGACATAGTTGTAATTATCAATTTATTTAAAATTATGGTGCAAAGGTAGAAACAAAATTTAAGAATTGCAAGGTGAGCTTTGCAATTTACACTAATGAAAACCCGATTTTTACGCTATCAGACTTTTTTTGCATATTTAATATCTGTTTGATTGGCTTCAATAAAAACACCGAAAATATTATCAAAAGAACATTATAACCTAAGTTTTGTTGCATTTGCAAAGCTGGCATCTGGATGATATGGTCTTCTTTGAAGGAGGATCCGTTTTTTTATCATACATTTCAAATATAGAAAACAATATCAAGGGAGCTCGAATATCAACACTTCAAAGAATAATTGAAATCGGTTTTAGTGGTCATCTATAATTTTCAATTAAACTATGAGCTGCCCCACCGCATATAAATATGCAAAACAAGGAGCTTAAAATCCCATGACGAGAAGTTGGCGAGGGATTTTTTTGTGAAATTTAATTATCTAGTAACCATTTTGCTGCAGATACAAATTGAATAGTCATCTCCTTCACCTGAATAACATCTTCTTTATTCCAGGTAATAATTAGCAAGTTAGTACATTTCAACTCTTCTGCAGCTTCGATTAATGCGTCTACCTCACGCTTTAGTGTTTTGGGTTGTTGAATATCGTAACAGACCTGAATAAGTTGTTCAATCTGGTGACCTTTTCGAATCAAAAAATCGATCTCACGGTCATTTCGCGTACGGTAATAGAATAATTCTAATTCGGGTTGATATTGGCGTCGCAGTAATTCAACAAAGACTATATTCTCGAGTAGTCGTCCATAATTAGGAGACAATTCAAACGAGCGTGCTTTAATAAACCCATTATCAATAACATATATTTTTCTTGCCGACTTTTGTTGTGTTTTTATTTTATTGTTGTATCGGGTAATGTGTTGAAAAAGATAGGGTTCTTCTAAATATCCTATGAACTTTTGAACAGTAAGAACACTGTTAAAGTTTAAGTCTTCTTTAATTTGATTAAATGAAAACAGATTGGTATAATTTGCCAATAAATAGTTTGCCAAATCATACAGTTGCTGTGTTTGTCGAATCTGAAACCGTTTGAGAATATCTTTCAAAAGTATGGAGTCAAATAGCGACGATAGGTAGTTTTTAAGAATGCCTGGATTCAAAACTGCTTCAGGAAAGCCACCATTGGAGATATAGGTATGCAGCAGGCCCTGTATTTTACCAATACCCCCAGGGGTTGATAATTCATTTAACGAAGAAAGTTGTTCCTGAAATAGAATTGTTTCTTTAAAACTAAACGGCAAGACTGAAATTTGAACATAGCGACCCGTAAGTGTCGAAGCCATTTCGTGCGAAAGTAATTTTGAATTTGAACCGGTAATCACAAGGTTAACCCCCCGTCTATATAATTTATTGACCCATAATTCCCAATTGGGTAAATTTTGTATTTCATCGAGCAAAAGGTAATTGAATCCTTTGTAGATATCGTTCAAACCAATCACCACAGCATCTTCGTCAAAATGCTTCAATAGCAAATCATCGTCAAAATTCAGATAGGCAAAATTTTGTTCTTTCAACAATTGAAGTGCCAAAACCGACTTTCCTGCTCTTCGAGGTCCTGTGATGAGTTTAATGAGCTTTGTATTCAAAAAATCGGCAATTGCACTATCTTCTATACGATGAATATAGGACTGATATTGTAAAGTATTTCGCTCCTCTTGCTGTTGTTGAAGTATGTTATTGATCATAATATTATTTTATACTGAACAAAAATAGCATTTTTTATTCAGTACAGCAATAAAAATGAACAAACAATCCAATTTAAAACAGAAAACTCCCCTTTGCTATAAAAATTGACTCCTTATTTACAGAATTACTTGTTCGTCTTTTTGAGAAAGATGCCATATGAAAAAAATCCCACACCAAAGATTTGGCATGGAATTTTTTTACTATGCATTCAATACTTATTTCAAACGGATATTTTTATGGAAATAAGCATTAATAATATTTTCACCATATACTCCGATGCACTTCATCTATAAAAATATAGGTGCCACCCATGGTATAGAATTCATGTACAGTAGGAAGTAATTCAGTTCTTGTAAACCAAATATTATTCAGGCTGAAATACAATGTTTTTTTTCGATTCGGGAAGGTCTTTTTGATGTGTTGTAGCAATAATGTTGTTTTTCCGGTACCACGAGGCCCTATGATACTGATCAGCCTGGCTTCCAATCAATATCGGTATACAAATATCGATGAAATTCTAATTTGGTTGCTTCAAGTAGGCGATTAAAATCTTGATATAACTGTTCCATGACGACTTCTGGTTTAAAATTCAGGATGTAAAAGATACAATAATGCACTTTATAATGTGCATTATCTTGATAATATTGTACATTTTATTGTTCATTTCTATATATTTATTGAATAATTGAATGTGCATTTATTAATTCAAAATCACCGCAGCTTTATTATGGCTACGAATTGTTATCGCATGGGCGTTCCAACAATGACCATTATGTCAATTACCGAACACAATACCGAAAGTTCCTTTTTGACTTATATTAAAGTGGGGAAGGATGAACATGCACAGAAGATGATGGAGCATTGGAATAGGATTTATAGTGGGGATGGGAAACCATAAAATCACTGGTGGTGTAACAATCAAAGAGATTTAATTTTTTCACATGTCCAGGGAGTTAAGAAAGAAATCATTTATAGAAGCGAAATCCATCGAACATCTTTTTCTGATTGAGCCTTAAAAGCTGTTGTTAGGAATATAATTGGACTCCATATTGCTGATTCTTATCGAATTATTCCATTTAACAAAACGTAATTTAGTCTAGCGAATAATCTATTTACAAAAAACCACGAAGAACAATCCGATCTTCGTGGTTTTTTACCTTTTACATCCTGACAAAGTCAGATTCAATACTATTAATTAATTTTTCATTGACCCTCAATTCAGTGGCAAACTCCCTGAATTTTCCAAGAGCATTACTTACATGATCAATTAAAGATTTATAGTCATGGATATCATTTCGTTGAGCAAACAGTTCCAAATCCTCACGGCAGATACTCTCATTTTTTCCGTTTATAGTTATCGAATGCCGATTCATATAGTTAGGAGCTGTAAGATCGACCCCATAAGTCAAATCATAAGCCGGCGATAAACGCCACACACCATCAGGAGTCATGCAGAAACTAAAGTTTTTAGTATGGTCATCCACATTCCGCGAAAGCACATTAAATACCATCCGTAGATATTGTTGACGGGTATCTTCGTACGGTAAATTTAGACGACGAATGACCGCAAACAAATCTTCATAACTGTCACTTCCAGGAGACATGGCTGCTAAAGTTTGAGTATGTATTCGGTCATTACCGACACGGTCAAATCGACGGGTTAGAAAATGGGTGACATTTCCATAAGAACGCAATTCGGACGGCATCATTTTTATTCCCGCACACAATGCCATTTGGTAATAAACATATTCCAATTTGGCCAATGGATAAGATGAATGATCATCATATTTGATAATAAAATGCTCGAAACCTTCCGGGATATTTCCCTGTCCGGAAATCACCTCCCCCGTAGATCTATTTACCGCAACGATCGCTTTGGGACGTTTCCCTCCAGGTGACGAGCTGATTTTAATTAAATCCTGCCACAGAATTGAATTTTCGGGATTGAGTACCGTTGCTTCCCGCTCATTCAAAACCTGTTTGGCAAACGCATAGAGCTGTTCAGTATCAACCGAAAAAACAGAATCGTCACCTAATTTTTGTGCAGGTTCATATTCAAGTGCTCCCATAGTACGACTACCAACAAACGAAAGATGGTCAACAGGACTTACACGCTTTGACGGAATATTATCCCGTAGCCATGCACTGAAAAGAGAATGACCCCATCTGTCGGGTAGTGAATCAGCAATCATTGGTGGAAGTCCAAGATATAATTTATCTTTATCGCCTGGCCAGGGTATATGTTTCTTGCTTCGGGGCGAATGGATAGACATTGTTAGAGGAGCAATATCCAACCCTTTGTCTAAAAACTCCGTTTCATATTCAAAAGCTGCCACATTCGATTTTTTATCCCAAGAAAGATACCCTACCGGCATACCCCATAACTTTACCATTACTACATTTGTTTCCATCCTTACTTTTCTTTCTGTTGTTTCTTAAATAATGTTCGAGGACTTTCAGGTAGTTCAGGTAGTAGCTTTTCAATTTCGTCAAGGCTGTCGATAGCTCTTAACAATTTTATAAATGAAGCCAATGTTAGCCCGGTAGAAGAACCATTTTCAAAAGAACTGATTGTGAATGTGCTCAATCCAGATTTCTCAGCGACCTCTTTTTGAGTCTTTCCCATTCGTTTCCGATAGTCACTGTATCGTTTTCCTAATTGTCGGATCATATCACTTCCCGATTGTTCATAAAGTTCAGTATACATAGTCAGTTGTGTTTCTTTTACAAATATAGACATATCTACAATAATAACCAAATTTAATGCAATAATTTAGATATATCTATTATTTTCAAGTCACGTTTAAACCTCCAGGCTTTTTCCGTCCTTATTTTCCTTTGTAAAAAACAGAATTGAAATGTAATTTTTATTCATTGACAGTCCCATAACCTTAGGTAGTTCAATCCAAATCATAGTACGAAATTATTATTTTATATACAGGACTGTACCTAGCAATAGACTCAAAGTATATTTTCTTTAACTATACAAATTTGGGAAAATTATGTCTTTTTTTATCTAGCTTTTAGAGTTATAGTCCATATATTTGTAAAGTGAATTAATATAACTTGAATCATATGTTGAAATTTTACAATAACATTGATTCCAATTGTTATCCAAATTGCCATGGACTAATTAGATTTAAGAACAATATAAAAATAATATAAATGAACCGATCTCAATTACAATAGTTCGTTAAAAAATAATTAACTATTAAGCAGCAATAGTGCCGTATAATAGTAGCTCTTTGACATTTTGGTTATTTTTGAGTAAGTATGGTTTGATAGCAAACATCTCAATAAATCGTTCAAGCAGTAATGTGTTGTGATTTAC
>CANFFA010000075.1 GCA_947445425.1 Paludibacteraceae bacterium | reverse complement strand
TTCCTTCTAATTGTGGCAATTGGTCTACTTTTGCATAATCTTCAAGTGCGCTGGCAAAACGAAGGAGTAATACTTCACCTTGCTCTTTGAAAAGAATAGAACGACCTTTGAAAAATACGTAAGCTTTTACCTTGCATCCCTCTTTTAAAAATTCGATGGCATGTTTCAATTTGAAATTGTAATCATGATCATCAGTTTGAGGACCGAATCGTATTTCTTTTAATACGACCTTAGATGTTTTAGCTTTCGCCTCTTTCTCGCGTTTTTTTAGTTGATATAAAAACTTTTGATAATCAACGATTCTACATACAGGAGGTTCGGCATTCGGTGAAATTTCTACCAAATCTAATTCTAGTTGGTCGGCAATACGAATGGCTTCATCATAGGAAAAAACACCTTGTTCGACATTGTCTCCGACTAAACGAACTTCTTTTAGCCCCTTAATCTTTTCATTGATACGATTAGGTGCCTCTTTTACTCTTCCTCTTTGAGGTCTGATGGTTAATTGCTTAGCTATTGTATGTTTCCTCCTAAACTTTAATTGTAAATAAAATTATTCTGTTTTTTTAAGTCCGCAAATGTAATACTTTTTTTTTGATTCATAAGCAGTTTTTGCCATTTTATGATGGGATTCAATAAAATAGCCTATTATTAGTGATTAAGGTTTAGTGATTAATCACTGATCATTAATCACTAAACCTTAATCACTATGCCCTCAATTTTCTCTAATTTCCCAAGCAGAGTATTGTATTCCTGTTTGCGAATGTTGATTTCCATGCTACAATCTTGATTGTAATTTTGATTTAGAATGCTTGCGCTACTATCTTTTAGTACACGCATCACATCGTTCATAAGTGGATATTCAAAATGTATACACAACTTAGTTTGTATCGTTTTCTCAATTATTTCAGCTTGTTGTAATGCATCAATAGTGGCTTCTTTGTATGCAAGTACTAGTCCTCCGGTACCTAATAACACGCCTCCAAAATACCGAACTACTATAACTAGAATGTTTGTAAGCTCATGCGAGTTTATTTGTCCGAGAATTGGTTTTCCTGCTGTCCCAGAAGGTTCTCCGTCATCATTTGCTCTCCACTCTTTTTGCTCCATTCCCAGCATATAAGCATAACATACATGACGGGCATCATAATACTTTTTTCTAAAATCTTTTACAATTTCTTTGACTTCTTCGATGTTGTTCGCTGGTATTGCAAATGAAATGAATTTACTGCCCTTTTCCTTGTAAATGCCTTCTGTAGCTGAATTAATGGTTTTGTAGGTGTCCGTCATTTCTTTAAATAAGTCGAGATGATGTTGTTTCGAAATGAAGTGCTGTTAATTTAAAATCCTTATTTCCACTTGTGTATATTTATCCTTATCTTTTTGCTTAGGGTTTACTCTCTTCAGCGTTAGGGCGACAAACTACAACAGTTATGTGAAAGCAGGATTGTTTACATTCCCTTACTGCTAGAAACCGACACTCCATTCGCATCGCGATTAAAGTTTGTGTTAGTGCTTGAACTGCTTCATAACTGCTTTCAATGCTGTCTTTGTCTGTGTTGTAGAAGTCTTTGTAAGAGATGTCAACAGTGGTTCCAAATAAATGGGCAGTTTGACTTTTCGTTGCATTGCGATTGTGATGACAAAGTTTACTTTGCATTTCCACTGTGCGCATGAGTGAAGTGATTCTGAATTTATAGTTTTTCTGTTTTTTCTCCTTTAATCTGGCCTGAAACCTTGCGCCAATTTCATTTAGCATGTCCACTGCTTCAGGAATAAGGTAGGGCTGAGAATAGCTTAGTGATTTGAGTTGGTAAAATCTATTTTCGGTGATTTTTACCAATCTTGATTTTCGAAGGAGTCCCGAAATTTCAGCATTGAAACTGGAGTCGGTTTTGAATGGCGGTACCACGCCATTTCTTTGGGCATGTAGTAAATGAATATCATTTCTGTCTTCAAGTTTGTAACTTGGACTGATGGGTGCACTTGGAAATCTTACGTGATCACATTCGGGAGTAATCATTCTTCCTTTTAATGTGAGACTGTTTTTGTTTATGATATGAAACGCAACGCCCAATGTAATTGCAAATCCCAAGGCAATTACAATAAGTGTAGCCTTGCGTATTGTAGGGTAGGGGAGTTTCTTTCTGTTTTTCATGTTTCATGTTTGTTGAGCAAAGATAGTATAAATGAAAATGTCTACAACCTTTATGTAGTGCGTATTTTAAATAATAATGCTTAAAATTTGAGGACTTTGAATCATTGCTTGTTTTAACTAAATGCCAGCTTTTGATTACGAGTATTGCCATACTTATTTGCTCTTTTTGATGTTTTAATTTATGTTATTGCAGTCTTCTTGTACTTTCATTTTAGTGATCATTTTTTACATGAAGATATAATTTGATTTGATTGAAATAGTTCTGAAATTGGATGTTAATTAATTTTTTAATTCAAAACTATTGGTTAATTTTGCAGCTTGTAAACTAAATAAAAATATATGAAACCAACTTTATTTGTATTAGCAGCAGGAATGGGAAGCCGTTATGGCGGTTTGAAACAATTGGACGGCT
The DNA here is from genome assembly GCA_947445425.1 of Paludibacteraceae bacterium. Taxonomy (GTDB): domain Bacteria; phylum Bacteroidota; class Bacteroidia; order Bacteroidales; family Paludibacteraceae; genus Paludibacter. The sequence goes on along the minus strand of CANFFA010000075.1, from coordinate 6,122 downwards.
TAGGTCCCAATGGTGAAACAATCATGGATTATTCTATTTATGACGCCATTAGAGCAGGCTTTGGAAAGATTGTTTTTGTGATTCGTTCTAGTTTTGAACAAGATTTTAAAGCTGCTGTTGTAGATAAATATAAAGGTCTGATTGATACAGACATTGTTTTTCAAGAACTGAACAATGTACCTGAAGGTTCTACTTACAATACTGAACGTGAAAAACCTTGGGGTACTAATCATGCTGTTTTGATGGGTAAAGATGCTATTAAAGAGCCATTTGCAGTAATTAATGCTGATGATTTTTATGGACAAGAGTCTTTTGCTATTTTGGCTGATTTCTTACGTAGTGTTGAAGGAAAAAAGAATGAGTACTGTATGGTAGGTTACCGTGTTGGTAATACTTTGTCAGAAAGCGGTGCCGTAAGTCGCGGTGTTTGTATGGTTGATGAAAATCAATTGTTGCAAAATGTAGTAGAACGCACGCACATCGAGGAAAAAGGTGGTAAAATTGTTTTTGTAGATGAAAAAGGGGATGAAGTGGTTTTGGCAGCTAACACTCCGGTTTCTATGAATATGTGGGGATTCACGCCAGATTATTTTGATTATTCTGTAGAAGCTTTCAAAAAATTCTTAGCAGAAGATGGTCAGAAATTAAAATCTGAGTTTTACATTCCTTTGGCAGTAAATGATTTAATTGTAGCGAAACAAGTGACTTGCAAAGTACTTGACACTCCATCAAAATGGTTTGGTGTTACTTATGCTGAAGATCGTCCACAAGTCGTTATCAAAATTAATGAATTGGTTCGCAAAGGAAGTTATCCAGAAAAATTGTATAAATAATTTATAATTCATAATTCACAATTCATAATTCATATTACACGATTCATATTTCTTAATTATGAATTGCGAATTATGAATTGTTAAATAAAGTTTATGGCTAAAATATTAGTTACGGGTGGTACCGGATTTATTGGTTCTCATACAGTTGTTGAATTACAAAAGCAAGGTTTTGAGGTTGTAATCGTTGATAATTTATCAAATTCAAGCATTGATGTTTTGTCTGGAATCGAAAAGATTACTGGCAAACGTCCAATTTTTGAAAATGTGGATTGTGTTGATTATGTCAGTATGGACAGATTGTTTGAAAAACATAGCAATATCGCTGCAATCATTCATTTCGCTGCGAGTAAGGCTGTAGGGGAATCTGTTGATAAACCTTTGTTATATTATAGAAATAATCTTGTTTCTGTGATTAATTTATTGCAATTGATGCCAATTCATAAAGTAGATAATTTTGTATTTTCTTCTTCTTGTACGGTTTATGGTCAGCCAGATGTATTGCCAGTTACCGAAGATGCACCCATTAAAGTAGCTTTATCTCCTTATGGGAATACAAAACAGATTGGTGAGGAAATTATTTGTGATACCTTGCGTTCTAACCCAGGTACTCAAAGTATTATTCTTCGATATTTTAATCCAATAGGGGCTCACGCTTCTGCTGAGATTGGTGAATTACCAAATGGCGTGCCGAATAATTTATTGCCTTTTGTGACACAAACTGCAATTGGTTTGCGCAAGCAGTTACAAGTATATGGTAATGATTATGATACCCCTGATGGATCTTGTATTCGTGATTATATCCATGTGGTGGATTTAGCCAAAGCGCATGTCATTGCCGTGCAAAGAATGTTGGATAAAAAGACAAAAAATCAGGTTGAAACTTTTAATTTGGGTACTGGTCGTGGCCTTTCTGTTTTAGAAATTATTGATACTTTTGAAAAAGTGAACGAAGTGAAAGTACCGCATAAAATTGTGGCGCGTCGTGAAGGAGATATTGAGAAAGTATGGGCCGATCCTAGTTATGCTAACAATGAATTAGGATGGATTGCTACTGAAACTTTGGAAGAAACACTTCGCAGTGCTTGGGCATGGGAATTGAATTTGGCTAAAAGAACGAAGGCGGAAGCTTGAAATTTATAAGTAAATAGTTGGCAAGTGTCCTGTGGTTGTTCTGTACATTCCATTATAGGTCTTGAAATGTCAATTGAATAAAAATAAACAATAAGCAATTTGTTGGATGAGTCTAACAAATGCTTATTGTTTTTTTAATAAATATGAAATAGGTTTATTCAATTCATTTTGTTTTCGAAATAGAACTGAACCGAAGCATTTCCCATTTATTCATTGTGAATTATTAATTATTAATTACTACGAAAGATGTTGTATCCATTGAAATTTGAACCCATATTGAAAGATAAAATATGGGGTGGTTCAAAACTAAAAAGTATATTTGAAAAATCAGCATTAACCGATAAATTGGGTGAGAGTTGGGAACTTTCTGGTTATGAAGGTGATGAGTCTGTTGTTACCAACGGATTTTTAGCAGGTAATAATTTACAAGAACTGATTGAGATTTACATGGGTGAATTGATTGGTGATCAGAATTATGATACCTTTGGACTTTCATTTCCATTGTTATTTAAATTGATCGATGCCAACGAGAATTTATCCATTCAAGTACATCCTGGCGATGAAGTAGCTGCGGAGCGTCATAACTCTTTCGGTAAAACAGAAATGTGGTATGTAGTGGATGCAGACAAAGGTGCCGAATTAATTATCGGTTTTTCCGAGGATTGTTCTCGTGATACCTATTTGGATGCCATGGAGGAAGACAAAGTTGAAGACTTATTGCAAAAGGTTCCAGTTTCCAAAGGTGACGTATTTTTTATTCCTGCTGGATTGGTACATGCCATCGGCAAAGGAGTAGTAGTAGCGGAAATTCAACAAAGCAGCGACATTACCTATCGCATTTATGACTATAAACGGACAGACGATAAGGGCAATGAGCGTGATTTGCACACTGAACAGGCATTGGATGTGATTGATTTTACTGCATCTAAAGATCCTAAAACAAACTACTGTGCTGCTTTAAATGAAGTGACTCCCCTTGTAAGTTGCTCTTATTTTACAACCAATGTCTTGCGATTTGACCAAAATATTACCCGTCATTATGCTGCTATCGATTCTTTTGTGGCCTATATGTGTTTGGAAGGTAATTTTGTAATTGAATTTGAAAATACTAAAACGATTGTCAATAAAGGCGATACGGTTCTTATTCCTGCTTCTATCGATCAATTGAGTTTGATTCCAGATAATGAGGTCTGTTTATTGGAAGTTTATGTTGAAGGTGAGGTTTAAAGCTTATATTTTATTGTATACACGCAATGTAGAGGCGCAATTCATTGCGTCTCTACCCATTAATACCATTGTAAAATGAAAAAAATAATTTTGCTTTTCGCACAGATTGCTATAAGTCTACATTTTATGGCACAGTCTGTTAGACCAAATCGTATTAATCTTGCAGATCAAGAGGCGCAGGCGGCTCCTACAACTCCAAGTACAAATGGTATGGTAGATAGTCAAAGTGGAGCACTACAAACTGCTAGGCCTAAAGTCAAGTCTACCCGTATAAATTTGGCAGATAAAGATGTAAAATCTACCCAGCCCTTATTTATTCAAGGAGCTTCGGTTGACACACCTTCCCAAACCAATAATAAAATAAAAACTAAACCTCAAATGACTCCCGCGGCTGTCATTGAAACAGTTGTTGTGGAACCAGCCGTTTCCAAGCGTCCCGTTCGTATTAATTTAGCTGATCAAGATGCTGCTCCTACTCAGTCCATTGTTTCTCAAAAGACTAGTGTTGATTTACCTGCTCGTTCTATTCAAAAACCTAAATCAGTTGTTCAAGTTCCAGTAACAGCTGTTGTTGAGACTGTTTCTGTTGAACTTGCTCCTGTCGTTTCCAAACGTCCTATTCGTATTAATTTAGCTGATCAAGAAGCTGCTCCTACTCAGCCAGCTGCTTCTCAAAGGACTAGTGTTGATTTACCTGCTCGCTCAATTCAAAAAAACAAATCAAATGTTCAAACTCCACTAGCTCCTGTTTCTGAGAATGTTACTGTTGAACTTGCTCCAGTTGTTTCCAAACGTCCTGTTCGCATTAATTTAGCCGATCAAGAAACTGCTCCTGCTCAGCCAGCTGCTTCTCAAAGGCCAAGTGTTGATTTATCTGCTCGTTCGATTCAAAAAACTAAATCTGTTGTTCAAGCTCCTGTAACTCCTGTTGCTGAGACTATTCCTGTTGCAGTTGCTCCCGTCGTTTCCAAGCGTCCCGTTCGTATTAATTTAGCTGATCAAGAAATAGCTCCTACTCAGTCTGTTGTTTCTGAGAAGACTAGTGTTGATTTTCCTGCTCGTTCTATTCAAAAATCCAAATCAGTCGCTCAAGTTCCAGTAGTGCCTGTTTCTGAGACTGTTGCAGTTGCTCCCGTCGTTTCCAAACGTCCCGTTCGTATTAATTTAGCTGATCAAGAAACTGCTCCTACTCAGCCAGCTGTTACACAAAGGACTAGTGTTGATTTTCCTCCTCGCTCGATTCAAAAATCTAAATCAGTTGTTAATGCGCCAGTAGCACCTGTTGTTGAAAAAGTTGTTGTTGAAACTCCAACTGTTTCTAAGCGACCTGTTCGTACTAATGTTTCCGAAACAGAGACCACTTTGGTTCGTCCGACGATTACTAGTCCTAAAAAGGTGGTTGTAGCAGCGGAACCCAAAATGCAGAAAGCTGTAGTACAAGCTCCAGTTGAACGTCCTCAAGTAAAGGAGATTGTGTCGGCTCCAGAAACTACAGAACGTCCCGTACGTGTTAATTTAGCTGAGCAGGAAGCAAAAATTTCAGCTGCTACTCCATTGGCGAAGCAGGGAATTCGCCCTAGAACGCAAGTAACTTCATCCAAAAGCTTAGTAGATGATACCATTGCACCTTTGGTTGAAACTACTGTTCCGCAAGCACGTAAATTAGCTGACAAAGCGGATCGTGTAAACTTGGCAGAAGAGTCACCTAAAGTAGAGCCAGTTACTAATACGATATCAAAAACTGAAGATATTTCAGTTTCGAAATCTGTAGCTCCTGTTGTTCCCCCAAAGACAAACACTACACAAAGGGTAATTAAAACTATAAATAATAGACAGTACATTGTTAAAGCTCCCGTTGTACATACAGAAGAATCCAAAATAGTTTCAGATGTGCCAGCTGCTAAACCTTTGGTTGATACACCTGCGCCTGTTGAAAAAGCTAAACCTAGATCTGTAAATGGTGATGAGAAAGCTGTACCTGTTTTGGCTCGTAAGAAATTGAATAATAAATCGAGTCGCCAGAGTGTCAATGTTGCAAAAGCCGATAGTGATGGTAAGCAAATTGCTAAATTGGTAGAGTCAGATGCCATTCCAATTGATAAAGCTCGTTCTATTGCTGCTGAATTGGATTTGAAATTCGGGTTCAATTCAAAGGAATTGTTGTCTGAAGAATCTGATAAAGTATTGCCATTGAGTGAAATATTGAAAGAGAATGTAGATATTAATCTTCGTATTGTTGGCCATACCGATAATGTGGGTTCTTTAAAGGCAAATTACATCATGGGGAATAGTAGAGCCCTTGTTGTAAAGCAACTTTTTGAAGAACAAGGCGTCTCAGATAAGCAGTTAACCACAACAAGTAGAGCTTACCTAGAACCACTAGCTCCCAATGTGTTGGGTAAGGATATGGCTAAAAATAGACGGGTTGAAGTAAAGGTGTTGAAGCCAGGAACTACAGTTGTTGAAAACAAAGCCGAAGTCTCAGAAAAGTCAGAGTTGAAGCGTAATGATAATTCTTCAATGACCGTAAATGGAAGGACTTATAATCAGTTTATCACAACAATAGAGATGGAAGAGGGAAGTAGATTGACTTTGGTATCTAAAAAGTACTATGGAGCCCGTGATTTTTGGGTCTATATTTATGAGGCCAATAAGGATCTTATTGCTAATCCCGATATTGTTGCAAAAGGTACTATGATTCGTGTTCCAAAACTGCCGTCTAACTTAATTGATGTGAATAATCCTGCTTGTATGGAAAAAGCACGGGCATTACATGATTTGTATGTAAAATGATTTTAATGTGAATAGATACCATTTAAAGGTGTTGATTTCTTTTAAAACAGAAAAGGACAGGTGTCTTAACCTGTCCTTTTCTGTTTTAAATAATGATACTGCTTTTTTTACTATTCTTTCCATCGTTTTAACTCGTTA
>CANFFA010000074.1 GCA_947445425.1 Paludibacteraceae bacterium | reverse complement strand
TTATAAGGGCATAGATCACCGAATTCGTGAACACCTTATCACCAGAGAAATTAGTATTGGTGATTTTGTACTTACAGGAGGCGAACTTCCAGCGGCTATGATGACAGATGCATTGGTTCGATTACTTCCAGGGGCAATAGGCGATGAGCAATCGGCACTTTCAGACTCTTTTCAAGACAATTTACTTGCTCCACCCGTATATACCCGTCCAGCAGATTATAAGGGCTGGAAAGTCCCGGAAATTCTACTTTCGGGACATCAAGCAAAAGTAGATGAATGGAATCACCAGCAGTCGGTAGAAAGAACAAAACGATTGAGACCTGATTTGTTGGATTAATATGCCAATAAAATAATATGCTAATGTGCCAATTACTCATAATTAGAAGATTAGGCACTTCAAATTTGAAATCTTGGCTACAAATGTATTTTAAATATTACTACATTTATCTACTTATTATAAACATACTGAGTGGGTTATTCTTCAGCTATGACAAAAGGGCTGCCACTAAAAAATTTAGGCGTATACCGGAAAGAAACCTTCATCTATTTGAATTGATAGGAGGTGTAATCATCAATTTGTTATTGATGTATTTATTAAGACATAAAAATAAAAAGCAGCAATATTACTCAGTTACTTGGGCCATACTGCTATCTTATATTTTTGTGTTATACTACATAAGTTGAACGGGAAATATGAAGATATTCATCTAAGGATTAAGTAACAAACAGACTGAAATAAAAATTATATTTAAAGAAAAAGCCTTTGTTAGCCAATAATTGGCACATCGGCATATTATTTAATTGGCATATTATTCTAACATGACAAAAATTAAAATTGGCGTAATAGGTGGCGCTGGATACACCGCAGGAGAATTGTTGCGAATCTTGATACATCATCCAGCAGTAGAAATTGTATTTGTAAACAGTACTAGTAATGCTGGCAATCCAATTGAAGAGATTCACAGTGGATTAATCGGAGAAACAAATTTGCAATTTACAGCAGAATTACCATTTGATCAGGTGGATGCACTTTTTCTTTGCTCAGCACACGGTGACAGTAAAAAGTTTATGGAGGGAAAAGAAATTCCTAAATCAGTGAAAATTATTGACCTTTCAACTGATTATAGAGCCAAAAGCCCGAATCATGATTTTGTGTATGGATTACCAGAATTAAACCGAGAAGCAATTAAAGCTGCCAATCGCATAGCCAATCCAGGATGTTTTGCCACTGCCATTCAATTGGCACTTTTTCCTTTAGCAAACAAAGGATTATTGACAGATGACGTGCATGTGAATGCCATTACTGGTTCAACAGGTGCGGGAGTGAAACCTTCTAGTACATCCCATTTTAGTTGGAGAAACAATAATATCTCGGTGTATAAAGCTTTTGATCACCAACATTTGGAAGAAATCGGACAATCATTGACACAATTACAAGCAGATTTTTCAAAAGCAGTTAATTTTATTCCTGTTCGTGGTAATTTTACCCGTGGTATTTATGTAACGAGCTATACAAAATGTGCATTGGAATTAGAAGATGCAAAAAAAATATACAAGGAATTCTATAAAGATGCAGCCTTTACCTTCGTTACCGATCACAATCCAGATCTTAAACAAGTAGTAAATACAAATAAAGGAATCGTATATCTGGAAAAACATGGTGATAACTTACTCATCATCTCTATGATAGACAATCTATTGAAAGGAGCATCTGGTCAAGCAGTTCAAAATATGAATTTAATGTTCGGTTTGGACGAAAAGACAGGTTTAGGTTTAAAGGCTGTAGGTTTTTGATAATTTCTCAATGGAATTATCAAAAAAACACTATTGAAAGTTATACAATAAGAAGGTCAAAATCACTTTTTCACAATGTAAAATAGGCCCAATGGACGATTTTAACCAAATAAATGTTATAAAACATGCTTAAACAACATATTTATCATTATTTATTTGGAATCAGTACAAAAACGTATTATCTTTGCACTGTGTTTTTTAATAGTATTAGATTTAAGGTTAACAAAGATTGGTAGTCAGGCGTGACTACCTTTCGCGTTTTTAGGGGGTACCCTACTCAATAATTGTTCGTATATATCTTTACAATAATCAACATACGTACAGAATATTGGATAATTATTAATTGTTAATCATCAATTATTAATTTTTTATATCACGGGTTTTGAACATTTGTTTCAAGGCTCGTTTTTTTATGCCCATTGGCGTCCATTTTTTTAGTAATTTTGGCATTTGAATCTATTTAAAATAGAACGCTCAATTTAAAACAAATTACCGCCGTTAAGCCTTAAGCTTGACTACTTGCTTACTGAATTCATGTCTGAAAAACTAATCATTACACTGACCGAACATGCCCATTGGGGTACTTTGCTGCAGCCGGTATTGGTTCGTGTGGAACCATCAGGCTATTTAACAATTTTGGAAGTAGTTGGAAGTCGATCAACATTTCTTGCACAATTAGAAACTAGAGAAAAAGAAATTGTACTGTTAGCAGAAAAAGTCTCTGACAAAGTATTGATGAAAAATTTTTCTAAAGAGTTAAATATTGCTGAATTCCATAAGAAAGTAAGTAAAGAGAAAGTTGAAAGATATATTCGTCCATTGATAGAAAACTACCATCGAAAAGTGATGGATGCTCTATTAGAAACGGACTTGACGCTTTATCATCGATATGGCGTTAAAAATAGGGTATTGTATGAAGCAGATCGAATATTGATACCAAAGGGATTATCTGAAGTTGTTTTCAATTTCAAGAAGGATATCGAAGCTGGATTTAGGTATTTCATACATGTGAAGTGCAAACAGGAAAGAATAGATCTTTACGAGAAACCACATTTCATGATCTGCAACGAGCCAGCTGCATTGGTAATTGATAGAACCTTACATATATTTAATGACATAGACATAAAAAAACTTCTACCATTTTTTACAAAGAAACACATAGAAGTGCCTGCTTCTGCAGAGCAAAATTACATTAAAACCTTTGTGCGGAATTGTGTTGAGAAATATGAGGTTCAGGTTGATGGAGTTGACATACAGCAGATAATCCCCGATAAAAAGGCTGTCTTAAGATTGGATCCTGATTGGTCGATGATGCCGGTTTTATATTTGAATTTTAAATACGGTGACAGGCAATATGCTTTAGATGCAACAGACAAGAAATGTGTATTTGCTAAAGAAACAGAAAGTGGAACAGCAATTAGATGGTACTATATGGACAAAACTTGGGAGCAATCTTTGGTTGACCTTCTGTTGCAGGGTGGATTAGTGAAATGCGATGTCAATCATTTTGCAATGCCCAAGAGAAACGTAGATGAAGATGTTGACGCATCCATCGCTACAATTGTTGAGTGGTTGCAATTTCATCCAGAAATTCTAGAGCGCTTTGATTTTACTCAGAACATTCCTGATAAAAGCTACTTCCTTGGGGAGATTTCTGTACATAAAAAAGTACAAAACAAACAGGACTGGTTTGATATACATATAGTAGGAGTATTTGGTCAGTTTGAAATTCCATTTATACGCTTCAGAAATCACATTCTGAATAATATTCATGAATATATATTACCGGACAACACCATCGCCATTTTACCACAAGAATGGTTTACTCGATATTATGAATTAATGCTTTTTAGTACCAAAGAGAAAGAAAATTTGGTATTAAAGAAACACCATTTTAAGATTGTAAATCAAATTGAAGCAACGAATCAATTTGAAATTATTTCACCGCATGAACGAATTAGTGAGCCTGAAACGCCAGCACAACTGCGTGCCGAATTAAGAAACTATCAACAAAAAGGTTTCGCTTGGTTAGTCCATTTATATGAGAATAACTTTGGGGGTTGTTTAGCGGATGATATGGGTCTGGGCAAGACGCTACAAACCATCGCTTTATTACAATACATTGCTAGCTTACATAGACAGTCATCAACAAATGAAATTGAAGACGTAAATGATATACCTGAAATAAAGATATTTGAAACAAGAACAAATACAATAGAAAGACAGCTGTCCATTTTTGATGAACTTGAAAATTCAAAGAATACTAACCCCATTCGAGTTACTGAAATATCTATACCAACTTCCTTGGTGGTAATGCCAACTTCATTGTTGCACAATTGGCAAAATGAACTGAAACGTTTTGCTCCGAATTTAAAAGTCTATCTCTATTCGGGAACTAAACGCTTGAAAAGTATTGATATACATAAGGTTTTCAAGTACTTTGATGTCGTTATTACAACCTATGGAACATTGAGAAATGACATTAATTTACTGCAAACCTGTACATTTCATCATTTAATTTTAGATGAAAGTCAGTATGTAAAGAATCCTGATTCTTTGATTTATAAAGCCGTAAAACAAATAAGGGCACAACATAAATTGGCATTAACAGGTACTCCGATTGAAAACTCACTCACAGATTTATGGGCACAATTAAACATCGTAAACGAAGGTTTGTTGGGCAGTTTACCCTCATTCCAACGGGCCTATATCAATCCAATTGTTAAGCAAAACAAGCTTAAGGAAGAGGCCCTTTTACGAATAATTCAACCATTTTTACTCCGGCGTACCAAAAGTGAAGTGGCACCAGAATTACCGCCGCTCTCTCAAGAAACGGTTTATTGCGACATGAGTGAATCGCAACAGCTCAGATATGATGAAGAGAAAAATAAACTTCGGAGTAGTATTTTGATCAATGACAATGATTTAGATGCTCATAAATTGGCATTTTTAACTTTACAGGGTCTAACAAGATTGCGCTTGTTGGCCAATCACCCAAAGCTTTGGGAGGAAGAGTATGACGGGGATTCCGGGAAATTTGAGCAAGTGATTATGCGTTTAGAGACCTTGAAATCAGAACATCATAAGGTTTTGATATTCTCCTCCTTTGTGAAACATCTTCGCTTGTTAGCTGACCATTTCGACAAGCAACAATGGAAATACGCTTGGCTGTCAGGTTCAACCGCTGCATCAAACAGGGAGAGTGAAATTGATAAGTTTACTAATAATCCCGAAGTAAACTGCTTCCTTATATCATTGAAAGCAGGCGGTGTAGGATTGAACCTTACTGCTGCAGATTATGTTTTTATTCTAGATCCATGGTGGAACCCTGCATCAGAAATGCAAGCGCTCGGACGTGCACATCGTATTGGGCAACAAAAAAACGTGATGGTATATCGCTTTATATCAACAGGAACGATCGAAGAAAAGATACGGAATTTACAAGAAAGCAAATCGAAACTAGCAGATACTTTTGTTGGTTCTTCTAACCCTTTGAAGGGATTGAATCAAACGGAATTGGTTCATTTAATAGATTAGAAATATCGAATTTACATATTAAACATCATAGCATTTTACAATCCATTCATTGGCACATTGGCAGATTACTAAATTAGCATATTATTATCATGAAGAATCAAAGTTTACAAACTGAAATTGATGCTTGCTATTTATACCGCAAGTTAGCCGAAAATGAATCAGATGATGCCGTAGCGAATATCTTTCGTCAAATGTCTGAAATAGAACAAAGTCACGCAGAAGCTTTTGCTCAAAGAGAAAATATTTCTTTGGAGAAATTGATTACACCATCCTGGCGTGCAAAAGTTCTGGATACAATCGGTAAAGTATTTGGTTACGATTATGTATTGGGAGCACTGATGGATACGGAAAAAAGCCTATCAAACTCCATTATAAAAGCCAAAAATAAAAACAATCTTGCCATTACAGGTGCTGAAACTAACCATGTCAAAATTCTTTGGTCCATTATTGAAAATGACAAAACGATTAGTGGAACGCAGCATGCTAAATTTGAAAAGTCGCATCGTTCAGTAGGTGGTAATGCAATCCGTGCTGCTGTACTAGGAGGTAATGACGGTCTTGTATCAAATTTTAGTTTAGTGATGGGGGTTGCTGGTGCTACTGGCGGTGGGCAGCCGGTGTTATTGGCTGGTTTGGCAGGTCTTTTGGCCGGCGCGCTGTCTATGGCTTTAGGAGAGTGGATTTCTGTAAAAAGCTCACAAGAGTTGTACGAAAATCAAATGGCAATTGAATTAGATGAATTGGAGACCAATCCAGAAGGGGAAGAGAAGGAATTGGCTTTGATTTATATGGCCAAAGGAATTCCGGAGGAACAAGCCCGAGCAATGTCAGCCGAAATAATGACAGATAAAACAAAAGCGCATGCGGTATTGGTAAAAGAAGAGTTGGGGATTAACCCCGAAGAATTGCAGGGTTCAGCGATTGAAGCAGCACTATATTCATTTTTCTTATTTACGATTGGTGCGATAATACCCGTTTGCCCATTTTTATTTACAAGCGGAACACAAGCATTAGTACTGAGTGTAATCTTTAGTGCAATGGGACTATTTTTAATTGGAACAGCTATTACGCTTTTTACTGGGAAAAGTATTTGGTTTTCAGGTTCTAGACAAGTTGTATTTGGATTAATAGCAGCAGCAATTACTTTTGGAATAGGAAAACTGATTGGAGTGGCAGTAATTTAATTGTCAATAAAATTCATTTAAAAGTATTCAACGAAATGATATACCTTCATTCTTTGATTTCCTAAACAATAATTCAAAGCTTCTATGTCAATAAATATCTTTGTACGTCATTACTGGCGATCTGCTTTAGTGGTTTGTTGCATACTTTATCTTTCGTTTGCACCACCTTCAACTTTTAAGAAGGTTCATACCGTTGAAAACGAGGATAAATTAGTTCATCTGCTCATGTATGCAGGATTGAGTTTCATCTTGATGTTTGATTTTTTGACACATCAAAAACCAAAATACAGATTGTTATTATTCGTTTTAATCGGGATGATATTCCCAATTTTGATGGGTGGGATACTCGAAATCATTCAGTCGATCTATTTTGCACCACGTTCAGGTAGCTGGGGCGACTTTTCCGCAAATAGTTTAGGGGTAATAATCAGTTATACAATAGTTTATCAATTGAAAAAGGGAAAGTTAACCAAGCCTTTTAAAAGATTTTAGAGAAGTTTCGTTCAAGACACAATCCTCCTTTTTACCCATTGTCCTTCTACTTTTGTCTTTGTTCTTTTGTAGTACTATTAAGCTCTAAAGGATAAGAAGAAAATGTACGACGAACAACTGAAATATAAAATTGGTATTACCCTTATCAAAGGAATTGGAAATAATCTTGCTAAAAACCTTATTGCATATCTTGGCAGTGCAGAAGCGGTGTTTAAAGAGAAACAATTTATACTTGCCAAAATTCCTGGAATTGGAGAAACACTTTCACGAGAGATTGTCGCACAAAAAGTGTTGGAAAGGGCTGATGAAGAAATTTCCTTTATTGTAAAAAACGATATTCAAACCCATTACTATGCCGACCGTGAATATCCGTTTAGATTGAAAGAATGTCACGACTCTCCCATAATTCTTTACACCAAAGGGAATTGCAATCTAAACGATGGAAAATTCATTGGGATAGTGGGTACCAGAAATGCCACAGAACCTGGGAAGGAGAATTGTGAAAAGTTGGTGGCAGGTTTAGCAGGACTTCAGATCGATTTCGTAATCGTTAGCGGATTAGCGTATGGCGTAGATATCTGTGCTCACAAAGCTGCAATAGATTTCGGAATTCCTACCATTGGTGTGGTTGGACATGGACTAGACAGAATCTATCCTTCTACACATAGAGCCACCGCAGTAAAGATGATGCCCAATGGAGCTTTATTAACTGAGTATTTAAGCGGAACTAATCCAGACGCACCAAATTTTGTACAAAGAAATCGGATCATTGCCGGATTGTGTGATGCGATTGTGGTGATTGAATCAGCTTCAAGGGGCGGATCTTTAATTACTGCCGAAATTGCAAATGAATACAATCGCGATGTATTTGCTTATCCAGGTCGAGTAACGGATGCTTATTCAGCAGGTTGTAATGCTTTAATTAGAAACAACAAAGCTTCACTAATTGAATCAGCTGAGGATTTATGCCGATTTATGAGTTGGGAATCTAAGTCAGAAAAAGGCAAAACTGCCGTTCAAATCAGTCTTTTCTTAGACTTAACAGATGAAGAACAGCATATCATAAGCATTCTAAGGCAACATACTGATGGGGTACAAGTCAATGCATTGGCCATTGAACTAGAAAAACCTTTTAGTAAAATCAGCGCATTATTGCTAGAAATGGAATTTAAAGGCTTGGTGAAATGCATGCCAGGAAGTGTTTATAAAGTTGTAAAGTAATAATTATATTGAGATGTATTCAAAAGAAGAATTAAGAGCGTTGAAAACGGAGTTTTGGGAAGGTTTTGGAACTTATTGCAGTCTACTACCTGCCTTAAGCCGTCGAAAAAGTAAGTTCATGCTTTACAACACCAAGATGAAAGGAGTAGAACTCAAGTTTGACGCTACCAGAGCGGGTGCTTTTGTTATTCTAGAAATCAATCTTAATAATCCGACACTAAGATTAGAGAAATACGAGCAATTTGAAGCCTATAAAGTCATCATGGAAAAGGATTTCCCAGATGGATTAATTTGGGATTTTGCTTTTATTCGTGAATGTGGTACTGAAGTTTGTCGGATTTATACCCATAAATCAGGTATTGATTTCCACAGACGTATTCAATGGATGGAGTTTTATCAGTTTATGTCTGGTGAGATGATCAAGCTAGAAAGAGCTTTTAAAAAGGTGAAGGATGCTTTGGAATAGTTAAGTAATTCGAACAATATAATGTCGTATTATCGAGACTACTCCGATAAGTTGTTTTAATATTTTTGAACGCCAAGAACGCTAAGTTTAGAAGACGCAAAGTTCAGATATACAGTATGTGAATTTCTTTGCGTCTTAGCACTTTTGCAT
>CANFFA010000073.1 GCA_947445425.1 Paludibacteraceae bacterium | reverse complement strand
CAACATCGTATTATGCATCGAAGCTGGATAGATGTATTCAATAAAGTCTTCATCACGAGAATCACTTCCTTTTGAACCTACTCCACCACGATTCTGAGATCTAAACTCTGACAAAGCAGTACGTTTAATATAACCCAAATGCGATATGGTAATGATCATTTCATCATCAGCATAGAAATCTTCTGGATTGAATTCTTCGGAAGAATAAACAATTTGTGTACGACGAATGTCACCGTATTTTGCCTTCACTTCTAATAATTCATCCTTGATGATTTGCATACGCAATTCTACTTTCTCAAGAATTTCTTTCAATCTAGCAATCACGTTCATCAATTCTTGGTATTCAGCACGCAATTTATCTTGCTCAAGTCCTGTCAATTGACGCAAACGCATCTCAACAATCGCACGAGATTGAATATCGGATAGTCCAAAACGAGCCATCAAAGCATTACGAGCCTCTTCTGGTGTTTTAGAATTACGTATAATTTGAATGGCTTCATCCAAATTATCCAAGATAATCATAAAACCCTCCAACAAATGGGCACGTTTTTCTGCTTCTCCTAATTCAAAACGAGTACGACGAATGACTACTTCATGACGATGCTCTACAAAAAAATGGATCAAATCCTTCACATTCAACATGCGTGGACGACCTTTTACCAATGCGATATTATTTACACTGAATGACGTTTGTAAAGCTGTGTATTTAAACAGTTTGTTCAATACAACACTTGAATTGGCATCACGTTTAATATCCACAACGATACGCATCCCTTCACGATCCGACTCATCATTGATGTGTGCAATACCCTCTATTTTTTTGTCAACGACCAAGGCCACAACAGCCTTGATAAGCTCAACTTTATTTACTTGATAAGGAATTTCATTGATAATAATCTTTTCACGGCCAGAAGCATCTGTTTCAATCTCAACTTTTGAGCGAACCACGATACGGCCACGACCGGTTTCCAATGCTTCTTTTACACCAGCATAACCATAGATAATACCTCCTGTTGGAAAATCTGGTGCCTTGATGAATTTTAAAATTTCCGAAAGTTCAATCTCATTGTTATCAATATAGGCAATGGTACCATCCACAACTTCTGAAAGATTGTGAGGTGCCATATTGGTAGCCATACCAACAGCAATACCTGATGAACCATTGATTAATAAGTTGGGAATACGACTAGGAAGAACGGTTGGTTCTTTCATCGTATCATCAAAATTCATTTGAAAATCAACTGTATCTTTATTAATGTCAATCAACATATCTTCCGATATCTTCCGCAAACGTGCTTCGGTATAACGCATTGCTGCAGGACTATCACCATCCACAGATCCAAAGTTACCTTGACCATCAACCAAAGGGTAACGCATAGACCAATGTTGTGCCATACGCACCAAAGTACCATAAATGGAAGAGTCACCATGTGGGTGATACTTTCCCATTACCTCCCCAACGATTCTGGCGGATTTTTTATAAGGTTTATCGGAATTATTTCCCAATTCGTTCATTCCGAAAAGCACCCTGCGGTGCACCGGCTTAAAACCATCACGAACATCTGGCAATGCACGCGAAACTATTACTGACATGGAGTAATCGATGTACGAAGATTTCATCTCTTCGTCAATGTTTACCTTAATAATTCTGTCTTGATCAATCATCTATTTGTATTTTCGTTTCTATCTTAAAAATCGCACTAAAGTACTGCTTTTTCTTGAATTGGGCAAGCGTTTCGGACTAAAAAAAGCATCTGCAAGTCACTTGAAATTCACAACTCAATTACTTTAGCACACCGCCAGTTATAAAGCAATCATCAAAAGTATTATCAACTTCTGGCGCACTTTCGAAAAGACCGTAAACAGAAGAACCCGAACCTGACATGGAAGCATATAAAGCACCCATTTCATACATTTTATCTTTCAAATTCTTAATCTCAGGATATTTAGAAAACACTGACGTTTCAAAATCATTTACAACTTGCCCTTTCCATTCTTGTATAGGCCTTTGTATCAAGTCCGCAAGTGAAAATTCCGGTTGTTTAGGCACGACTAAAGAATATGCTTCGGGAGTTGCTACATGTATATCTGGCTTTACTAACAACAAAAAATAGCCTTTAAGTGAAAATTTAATTGGCTTAAATACATCACCAATCCCTGATGCAAAGACAGGTTTGTTTTTAATAAATACAGGGCAATCGGCACCCAACTGAGCTGCTAACTTCTGAAGTTTACCTGGTGTTAATTTCAACTCAAACATCTCATTTAAAACCTTGAGCATAAAGGAAGCATCAGATGATCCACCACCCAAACCAGCACCAAAAGGAATCTGCTTATACAAAGAGATATCCAAAGGAGGGAATTGAAATTGCGAACGCAGTAAGCGAAAGGCTTGTACGATTAAATTATGCTCTGGATCTCCTTCTAACAAAATGCCCGATGACGAAAAACTGTAATCCGTACACGATTCGGAAACTTCAACTTCCAGTGCATCACACAATCCGATTGGATAAAATACGGTTTCTATATTATGATAACCATCGGGCCTTTTCTCTACAACATTTAATCCGATATTTATTTTTGCATTTGGATAAACAAGCATAAGCAATTGACAATTAATACTTAATAATTAATATTTAACAAATTCAAAATCAGCAGTAATACAACCACCAGATTTTAAAAGATTTCAATAATACAGTAACTTCAAAAGACAGCACATAGGATGATTTTGAAGCTTATCGAAAAACTACATGAATAGACAATGCGACCTTCACGCCTAGCGTTACGCCTTCAAAACATCCAGCATCAAAGGTATTTCATCAGCATCTACACCATTGGCTATCAGATGTAATTTATCCTCATTGAAAGATTCTATAAAAAGATCCCAATTGTTGTTTTGTGCCTTTATACATTTTTGATACAACTCCACCACATCACCAATCCTTCTTTGACACCAAGCAATATGACCTGCATTCAGATAATCATGTGCAGTAGGTTGATTGTCAAGTAATTTCTGTGCATAATAATCTGCTTTTTGAATATTCCAAGCAATGAATGAACACCAGGTTATCGCTCGCCATATTTTAGGATCGTCTCCTTGTTCTGCATCCAACTTAAAATAAATTTTCAAAGCCTGACTGTACTTTCCTAATTCAATATAACAATTTGCAATTTGCATTAGCACCACCGTTTGCATCGGTTTTAAAAAATTCGCATGTTGATAGTATTCCAATGCCTTTTCAAAATTACCCAACAAACGCTCACAGAGAGCCATTTTGCGAATATTCCAGACATCATCAGGTAGTAGCATATCAGCTTTTGAATAGGCAATTAGCGCTTTCTGCAGCTGTCCAATTTGCTGATAAGAATAGGCCATTTTCTGAAATATGTCAGCCGTTGGCTCAGTCTTTTGAATAATTTTCTCAAACAACTCCAAGGCCTGACTGTAATGACTTTTTGTAAAATAATACGCTGCAATAGTAGTATTAAACTCCAGATCCGTTGATAAAATATCAAACAAATAGGATTGATGTATCGTTAATGGGGAAGCAAACATATCAGAAAAATCGTCATGTTGCGGGTGAAGTTTGAAAAACCTAAAAATATCTTGAATGTATTGCTTGGAAATATTTTTTGCAAATAAATTAGGCTTCAAAATAGCTTCATCTTTTTCAATTTCAGAGAGTTGATCTGATTCCGATTGAAAAGATTGTTTAAGCATTTGTCGCTGCGAATCGGGCATTTGTAACACACTCAGACAAAATGAATATTTATCCGAATTACACATCATATTATTGTTTATAAACGCATGAATGATGTTCTTATCATTAGAGACAAATAATTCAGCGACTGCATTGTTACTGGTATCAAAAGGCATGAACCAGTTAGAAAGTTCTGTAAAAAAAGAGAAATTTTTCAACATAGAAAAAGTACTCATGTAGACATCAGCTCCTTCCAATTGCATTTCATTCAACTCTTGTATTTTATCCGAAATACCACTTTTTTCAATAATTTCTTGCCAAGCTGGATTCTCTCCTCCCCACTCATCTGGACTCATCAAGCTATCAGCATCCATTTTGGCTTTTAAAATAGGACTTATTTTCATTACTTCAGGCATAATTTCATCCCTCAGTTTTTTTGATATTTTTTCGGTCTCTGCAGTCGAAATCAGTTGAATAATAATTTGTTGGAAATTATCGACAATACGATTGTCATCAGACAACAACACCAAACGATTACGAACCGAAGGAAAGTAAGGAAGTACTGGCTTATATTTTTCCATAACCATGCACAAGCCCACCATCGCCCTCTGTTTAACTTGCTGATTAGAAGATTGACAGCAATCAAAAAGCATCATCAATTTAGGTTCATCAAACATACGCCAAAGGTTTAGCGTGAGGGCTGATACCAAAAGAGATTTCTCTATCCATCCTTTATGACTATCAGCTAATAAAGTATTAAACAATTCCTTATCCTCTGCATGGAAGCTAGTGCTCAGCCAAAACAATTTGAAGCAAAGGCTTAAATTGTGTTCATAATTGATGCGCAAGCGCTTTAGCTCAACGGCAGAATTACCCTCAGTGCTAAGTCGCATTTCTGATTGAAGATGGAAATAATTTATTTTTTCAAATAAACGATTCGGACCAATACGGTCCTTAGCAAGCAAAAATTGACGCTTCTGATCATATTCATAATTGGTTGAATGAAGTTGCAACAACTCTTCTTTCAATTCTGAAATTAACACATACGTTTTTGAAATCAATTTATTATATACTTGTTTTCGTTGCGGGTCATTTACACCTGTTGTATAATAATGAAGTAAATAGCTGTAGTTCTGCTGCAACTCACTTAATCTATCAGCATACGCTCCACTTTGTAATTCACTGGTCAAGCGTTTTGTTTTACCGAAGGCACTCTTCAGTTCACCGATCATGAGCAATTGTAAAACTGACTTATATGTTGCGATTATTTGATCTGTATTCATAATTTCTGGATAAAAAATGTGAAATAAAAAAGCAGTGTAGATAAATTAATTTTACAAAGGTCAGCATTTATAAATAAAGAATACCTCCACAATTTCCAATAGAATGGAGTAAATTGTGGAGGTATTATTTCTATATTCTTATAGATACTTAATTCTTGTGGAATTTCAATTGAATTAAAGCCCTTAAACACAAACAATCTGTTCACTATTTATAACTGCAAATCTGTGTAATTATTGCAAGTACATATGTTAAATATACTCTGAATTAAACATTAATTTCAGAAATCATTATATTAGTCCTCTTGCGAAAGTAAACTTTTAATATGTTTAGTCGAAAATGATAAGTCAATGAATTGATAAAAAAGCAAAGAATAAAGACAGTGTAATATGTCTTTATTCTTTGCTCTTTTGTCTCAAATGCAACAAAATGACTTTCGCAAGAAGTCTATTGAGACTTTGTGACTTTATTTAAATTAGAAAAACACAGCTTAAATCGACGGACAATATATTGATCAACCGGTTTTAGATATTTTTAAAAGTTTCTCGTGATCAATAATTTTAAGTTTCCGACCATCCATAGCAATGATGTGCTCATCAGAAAAAGAAGCCAAGGTTCTAATGGCATTTGAAGTGGTCATATTCGAAATATTGGCCAAATCTTCTCTCGAAAGGTAGATACAAATTGTTGCACCATCTTCTTCCAAACCGTAATTTTTAACCAAAAGCAACAAAGCTTCAGCCAATCTTCCACGAATGTGTTTTTGCGTAAGATTAACCGTCCTAGTGTCAGATGCTGCCAAATCCGTTGACAATTCCTCTAAGAACCGATAACAAAATGCATTGTTGTGGCGTAAAATCGAAAGGAAAATATCTGCTTTTATCATGTATACCACCGAATCTTCAAAGGCAGTAACATTGGTACTATAGACATCGCTTGCTATAATACTGCGATAACTAAAGTGCTCACCCTCTTTGAGCATTCGTATAATCTGAGAACGTGATCCCACACCAGCTTTCGTCACTTTCACCCTTCCACTGGCCAATATCATCATGTGAGTAGGTACATCGCCTTCATGATGAATCACTTCGTTTTTTTTGAAATGATGAACCGTATAATTGTTATTCACAAACTGCCTTTCGTCAGGTGTGAGCACATCCCATAAGGAGAGGATTTTTTCTAATGGCTTCAGTTCTATTGCGGTTTTTTTTGGCATGGTATGAATCAAAGATATGTTTGACAAGCATGTTTTAAAGCACAAATTTAGTGAATTATTAGTTGTACTTTTTCATCTGGGAGAAATAATTGGCCTAATAATTCTTAAAATAAAGTTTTTTTATAATGTTAATACAAAAACATTGAATATTAATACAAAACATTGGATAGCATTTGGACACCACCAACGTACAAATTCTAAAATAATAAAGAATTTTACTACTTTTGTATGATAATTAATACTTTAAATTTGATGCAAAAATTCATATTTATAATTTGTTTTTGTTTTACGAGCATTATACTCAGCGCTCAGTATTTTTCTGTCAGCGATTCAGCAGTAGTGAGTGTACTGACTTGTTCTCCTATGGAAGAAGTTTATGCTCAATATGGTCATACTGCAATCAGGGTAAATGACCCAAAAAGCGGGCTGGATATTGTATTTAATTATGGAATATTTGATTTCGGCACTCCTAACTTTGTAGGCAAATTTGTTGCTGGCGCCACTGATTACCAATTGGGTATAACAGAAATGGAGAATTTCCTTCATGAATATGATGCCCATAACCAAATGGTTACTGAGCAAATCCTTAATTTTACCTGTGCAGAAAGAAAGCAATTTATCAAGGCTTTATTAGACAATTACCAACAAGAAAATCGTTTCTATCGTTATAATTTTATTTACGACAATTGCTCCATTCGTCCGCGCGATAAGATATTATATGCCACTGAGGGCTTTGTACTATTTAATGATGTTTGTGAACAAAAAACGTTTCGAAGTTGGATTGGTATTTATGTAGGAGCAGATACTTGGACTAAATTTGGAATTGATCTTATTTTTGGAGAAGAAGCTGACCGTATGGCAACTCAAAAAGAGAGCATGTTTCTTCCTGAATTGCTGATGTTAGAGCTTCAAACAGCTAAAATTATTGATAAAATTGGAGTAAAAAGAAATTTAATTTCGCAAAAAAGAGTATTACTTTCCAAGAAAGAGAATAAAAAACAAATTGACAATCCATTTATATCACCATTGACCCTGAGTATAATTATTCTAGTCATTGGAATAATGATTATTTTTCTCGAGAAATACATCAGATATCTGCGCAGATCTTTCGATAGCGTATTACTGATGATCACAGGTTTGGCAGGACTACTAGTAGCTTATCTTATGTTTTTCTCAGTACACCCATTGGTTCAGTCAAATTATAATTTACTATGGCTAAACCCTTTCAATACTATTGTAGGTGCTACAATTTGGATCAATCGTTTGCGGAAATACTTTTTTTTCTATTATATAATTAATGTAATACTAATTATTGCAGCTTTAGTAATTTCAGCTCTTTCCATTCAAGTGTTCAACGATGCAGCTATTCCATTGATGCTACTCATAGTGGTTCGTTTATCGCGGAGAATCTTTAGAGCTAAAAAAAGAAAACACAAACACCGAATTACAAAGGTCTAATTTATTGATAATAAATATTCCAGAACAATACCAAACCTATTAATTACAAAGTACAATATATGTCCGCACCACTTCGTTTTGTAGCCATTATTCCAGCACGTTATGCTTCCACACGTTTTCCAGGTAAGCCTTTAGTAGATATAGGTGGAAAAACGATGATACAAAGGGTTGTAGAGCAAGTATCAAAAGTATTGGAAGATGTATACGTGGCTACAGATGATGAGCGAATACAATCGGCCGTTTTAGCTTTTGGCGGCAAAGTGATCATGACCAGCGAACACCATAAGAGTGGTACAGATCGCTGTTATGAGGCTTACACGAAGCTTAAAGAGGATTTTGACGTAGTAATCAATGTACAAGGGGACGAACCATTTATTCAACCTTCTCAAATAGAAATTTTGAAGCAGTGCTTCTTATCCAACAATACTGAGATTGCTACATTAGCAAAAAAGATGAATGAGGATGATAATTTTGAAATTTTAAAGAACGCAAACAGCCCAAAACTAGTGCTTAACAAACGTAATGAAGCAATGTATTTTAGTCGTTCTGTCATTCCATTTTTACGGGGTATTGATGGAAAAGATTGGGCAAAACATCATTCTTATTTTAAACACATCGGTATATATGCTTATAGAGCTGATATTTTAGGTGAATTAACTCAGCTGGAGCAATCGCCATTGGAGATAGCGGAATCATTAGAACAACTGCGTTGGCTAGAGAATGGATATCGTATAAAGGTAGGTTTTACAGAGGTCGAAACGGTGGGTATTGATACTCCTGAAGATTTGCTGGGGATAATAATTAATGATTAAGAAATCAACAACAATCATCTTATATTGAGAAATTTATGTGTTTGCAAAGATATCTTCCACTTTGGATTTTGCTTCACAAAGTCAATGCAATAATTGATATTCTTTTCATTTATATCAAAACGCTTCTTCTCCTCTCCCATAAACATAGGACTCACATAATAATGATCTGCGGAAGGTAGCCTAGCGATATCTGGTATAGCAGAACCTTCAGCAATGGGATATCGAAATTCATTAACAAATTTGAAGTTTTTATTCAAAATTTCTGGTGAAACTTTTGGACTGCAGCTAATGTATTCAATCTTAGATGGAACTGGATTAGTCCCATTGGTTTCAATGCAATTATAATAACCGTCAAATAGCTCTAGTACTTCATTTGTCAACTGTAAGGTAGGTTCACCACCCGTCCAAATAAT
>CANFFA010000072.1 GCA_947445425.1 Paludibacteraceae bacterium | reverse complement strand
TATCGGATTAAATCATCCATCGATTTCCCAATACAAGCATTGGGTGCGGCGATGTTAAGGATTTTGGATAGGGTAGGGGCAATGTCGATGGTTTGGTGATTGCTGGTTAGCTTTTTGGGGCTTATTTGCCAGCCATATAAGTAAAAAGGTGTATGAGTTGTCAGCGCGTTTGAGTCGCCCACTGGAATGTTTTTGTCATCTACTTCCAACCAACCCGGTAATAAAGTGATAATAACATCACCCGCATTTTTTTTGTTGATGGAGTTTTGAAGTTTTAGCATTTCACTGTTTCCATTGCCCGTGATGTTAAACAATTGCGAAGAGGTGTAAGCCGATTGAATACCTTCAAACTCAAGCATAAAGTTGGCCACCGTTTGTTGCATGTCACGGAAGTTTACTTTTTTTGCCTCTATTCTTTGTTTGTTTAGATAGATATTTTTACCATAATATCCATCAATCCAACGTTCCTGACCATAAACGGCAACTAGATAATTGCTCAATAGCGAAATGGATCTATGGGCATTAAAGTAACCCGATGGGATTTTATTCTCGCCAAATTCAGAAGGTGTATGTTGGTCACTCTGAGTTGAAACAATAAAAAACAGACTTTTATCTAATCCTATTTTAGACTCAATTTTATGAACAATACTTTCAATATCCTTATCAAGGCGTAGGTAGATGTCTTCATTTTCAGCAGATTGCATTGCTGTTTTTTTCTCATTGGGCGTTTTGACAGTGAATTGTAACATCAACATGTCCGTCACAGTTCCCATGCCCAATTGTTCTTCATTAATGATCTTGATGGCCAAATCTGCTACCAATGAATTGGCCCATGGGGTATTTTTGAGTAGCGTATTTGGAAAGTTTTTGTTCTTTCTAGCACTTGGATAATAAAGAAAACCAAATTTCTTATCTTCTTTATCCGCCGGATTTAAATAGGTGTTAATGGCATACATCGGTGACCAATTGCGGTTTACATAGCTTCTGAATTCACCATTCTCATTCATTTTGTCCGCCTGAGCTGGTAAG
Source organism: Paludibacteraceae bacterium (assembly GCA_947445425.1). Classification (GTDB taxonomy): domain Bacteria; phylum Bacteroidota; class Bacteroidia; order Bacteroidales; family Paludibacteraceae; genus Paludibacter. The sequence goes on along the minus strand of CANFFA010000072.1, from coordinate 7,915 downwards.
CCGTTTGAGTAGTAGGCAGAACCTACCCATTTTTGAGCAATATCATCTATCCATGCTACTCCCTTTGCAGTATGCCCACCCATCATCATCGCATCTTCTGCATTGATACCAATGGCATAACATTTTGTTTTGTTTGGAAATGCCAAGGATAGTTCATCCATCAGATTACTAGAGAGAAGATTGTGAGCCGAATAACTATCCTTGGTCCCAATTCCAGTTTGATTTGGATCAAAGAGTATGGATTTCATTTCGTACTCTTTTCTATTGTAATAGCTATTCCCCGCTATCCCATTGTAATAGGGCGTAGTGCCGGTCATGATATTGGCAATGTCTGAGGCATTTCCAGCAGAAACAATATTGTATGTCAAGGGAGTACTTGCACCTTTTGAGATGATCTGCTTAAAACCACCAGGATTAAAATAATTCCACAAGATATCAATGTGTTTCTGTTGTAAACCATCCACCACAATACCCACCACCAAACGGGGCGGCTCTTGGCTGACTTGTGCGACTGATTTTATTCCAAGTGCCAAGAATAAGAGATGTAAAATAAAATACTTCATCTCAATTTTATAATACTCCTTTTGTAGAAGGCAATTCATATTTGTAAATGTCTCTTTTTACAGCCATTTTAATAGCCTTTGCCAATGCTTTAAAGATCCCTTCAATCTTATGATGCTCATTGTCACCTTCCGCTTTAATGTTTAGGTTCATTTTGGCAGCATCGCTCAATGATTTGAAAAAATGCAAGATCATTTCTGTTGGTAGGTCACCAATGTATTCGCGTTTAAACTCCGCATCATAAACCAACCAGGCACGACCTCCAAAATCCAATGCAACCGAGCACAAACAGTCGTCCATAGGAAGACAAAAACCATAACGTTCAATGCCGCGCTTGTTGCCAATGGCTTTGCCCAATGCTTCACCGAGTGCAATGGCAGTGTCTTCAATGGTATGGTGTTCATCCACCTCCAGGTCTCCTTTGACAGCAATTTTTAAGTCACAACCCGAATGTCTGCCTATCTGTTCCAGCATATGATCAAAGAATTTTAAGCCTGTATGCACAGAACAATTTCCTGAACCATCCAGATTTAGTTCAATTAATATATCCGTTTCTTTGGTGGTGCGTTGAATGCTTGCGGTGCGTTCGCCAGCAAAAAGAAATTCGGTTATACAGTCCCAATTCATGGTTTGCAAAGCGCAATGCTCTGTCAAACCTTGACTGGCAACGATCTCTTTATCATCGCTGATGAAAATAGCTTTGCAGCCTAGGTTTTTAGCCAATTGTACATCCGTAATTCGATCGCCAATAACAAAAGAACCCGCAAGGTCGTAGGCTTCTGTAAAATACTCCCCCAACATTCCTGTTCCTGGTTTGCGGGTATCTAAATTATCTTCAGGGAAGGATTTATCAACGAATACTTTATCAAAAACAATATCCTCATTCTTCAATGTTTGGAAGAATTTCTCCTGGACTGTATCAAAATTTTCTTGTGGATAGACTGCTGTTCCCAATCCATCTTGGTTGGTTACCAAAGCCCATTCAAAATCCAGCTTCTGACGAATGAAATGCAAGTTGCGAATAACAGCAGGTAAAAACTCTATTTGATCTACCCTATCTACTTGAAAAGTAATGGGAGGTTCTTGTATGATGGTGCCGTCACGATCGATGAAAAGGACTTTCTTCGGTATCATTTTATTTGCTAAATTTTCCATGCTTTTATTTCTTGAATTGTAAATTGTCGTGCTTTATTTTATTTCACCATTGTTAGGATTGCAAAATTACTCTTTTTTAGGTGAAAAATAAAAACTTAGCCATGTGCCTGATAACAATAGAGTATAAATCATTCGGAATAAAACTTAAATAATTTAAGAATTGAATTTTTAAAATGATTTTACATGTACTTCATCTATTCTGCAAACGATTGATTCTTCTCTTGTTGAAAGTATAGATAGTATAAATTGATTATCTTTGCACGCTCATTACAAATACATGCATTTTGGCTTTAACAGGGCTCCATAAAGATATAATATATGAATTTTCAAAACAATAAAAAACTTCTGATTGCAGCCAGTTTGGTTGGATTACTACTCATTTCATACTTTTTCTTTTTTCGTATTGATTTAACCACGGACAAGCGCTACAGTGTATCCAATAAGACGAAGAAATTAATGGAAAATATCCAAGATCCTTTGGAGGTTGTGGTGTATTTGGATGGTGATCTTAATCCCGGTTTTCAACGCCTTAAGAAATCTACAGCAGAGCTTTTGGATGAATTGGGAGTCTATTCAGGGAAAAGTATCAGTGTTCGTTTCGAAAATCCTTCTGCTGCCGACAATCAGGAACAACGCGAGAAAAGATACAGGGAACTGCAAGCCCGTGGATTAGAACCAACGGCAGTTTATGAACGTGATAAGGAGGGTAAGTCAATTCAAAAAGTGCTGTTTCCTTGGATTGAGATCAGCTATAGAAAGAATAAAGTGCCAATTTGTTTGTTGAAGAATATTCGAGGTAATTCAGGAGAAGAAAATCTAAATATCTCTATCGAAAATCTTGAATTTGAATTGACAGACGGTATTAGAAGATTGGTGAATACCCAAGTTTCAAAAATTGCCTTCATGGAAGGGCATGGTGAACTTACCGAGGCTGAGACTTATGATATATGTAAATCATTGAGTCGTTATTTTCAAATTGATCGTGGCGTATTGGGTATGGATGCCTCTATATTAAATCAATACAAAGTCATCGTTATTGCTAAGCCTAATTTACCATTTACCGAAAACGAAAAATACATTATTGATCAATACATCATGAATGGTGGTCGTGTGTTGTGGGTAATGGATGCGGTGCGCATAGCGAAAGAAAATCTTTCAAAAACAGGAATGTCGCCCGCAATAGAGTTGGATCTTAACTTAAATGATCAGTTGTTCAGATACGGGGTACGTATAAATCCAATATTGTTGCAAGATATTCAATGTGCTTCTATGCCGATGAACATTGCTGCAGTGGGTGCACCCCCTAAGTTTGAACCAACTCCTTGGTTTTTTTCTCCACTTTTATTGGCTTCAGATCAACATCCAGTGACTAGAAATGTCACTGAAGTGCGGGCTGAATTCTCTTCTGGGATAGACATTGTCGGCGATAATAAGATGGCTAAACCATCTTTGTTATTGGCTACTTCCAATAATTCACACATAGTGGCAACACCTACTACTATTGATTTGAGACATCTACCAAAAGCAAGTGATGGCGCTTATTTTAATATGGGTTATATCCCGGTTGCTGTGGCCGTAGAAGGGGTTTTTGAATCTAATTTCGCCAACCGTATTCTGCCAACCGTACTTAAGAATGCTCAGCCTTTTAGAAAAATGAGTTTGCCAACCCGACAAATTTTTATTGCTGATGGTGATATTATTCGCAATGAAACCAATGGAATTGCCAGTGATAGTACCACTTCACCTTTAGGATATGACAGGTATATGCGACAGCAATTTGGGAACAAGGATTTTATCCTCAATTCGGTGCTTTATCTGGCAGACAATGAAGGCTGGATGCAATTAAGAAATCGCACTCTGAAATTGAGATTGCTTAATAAAAGGGTTAGTAGCGATGAGAAAATGATTTGGCAGTTGAGTAATACATTGTTGCCTATACTTTTACTTCTGTTATCTGGTTTTATTTACCAAATGATGCGTAAAAGAAAATATACGAAGATTGATAAATGATTAGTGTTTAATAATTAACGTTTAGTTCTTCGAAGCATTAATCACTAATCATTAAGCGTTAAACACTAAAAAAAAGCGGAGTGCAACTGATGTTACACTCCGCTTTTTAGTTTAATAAGTAGTTCTTGTTTCCTTAATTGAGCAATCACTCAGATTGCCCAATTATGAATTATGCATTATGCATTAAAACCCACGAATGGCTTCAATACCTGGCAATACGCGACCTTCGATGGCTTCTAACAAGGCACCACCACCGGTTGATACATAAGAAACGCTATCAACCAATCCGAATTTATTTACACAAGCTACAGAATCACCACCACCAACAAGTGAGAAGGCGCCATTTTTAGTTGCTGCTGCAATGGCTTCACCGACAGTACGAGAGCCATGAGAGAAGTTCTCAAATTCAAATACACCGGTAGGTCCGTTCCACAGAATCGTTTTAGAAGCTTTGATAACCTCGGCAAAAATAGCTTCTGTTTTAGGACCAATGTCCAAACCTAACCAACCTTCTGGTACTTCGTTGTCTGGAACGAATTGAGTATTGGCATCATTGTTAAATGCATCTGCAATTTTTGCATCAACAGGCAATACCAATTTAACACCGTTTGCTTTTGCTTTGTCAATCAATTCAAGTGCAAGTTCCAATTTATCATCTTCACAAAGTGAATTTCCAATTTGTCCACCCAAAGCTTTTACGAAGGTAAATGACATACCACCTGTAATAATCAAATTGTCAACTTTTGACAACAAGTTTTCGATGATGTCAATTTTAGAAGAAACTTTAGATCCACCCATGATCGCTGTAAATGGACGAGCGGTATCAGTCATTACTTTTTGTACAGCAATAACTTCTTTTTCCATTAAGTAACCAAACATTTTATTGCTTTCGTCAAAATGTTTAGCAATTAACGCAGTAGAAGCGTGTGCACGGTGTGCAGTTCCAAATGCATCATTCACATAACAATCAGCATAAGAAGCCAATGTAGCGGTAAATGTTTTTTGACTCTCTTTTATTGCTTTTTTTGCTTCAGCTTTTTCTTCATCACTTGCTCCGTCAGCCAAACGAGCTTTGCCTTCTTCTTCTGCATAGAAACGTAGGTTTTCCAACAACAAAGCTTCTCCTGGTTGTAAAGCTGCGGCAGCTGCTGCGGCATCAGCACAGTCGGCTGCAAATTTAACCTCTACACCCAATAACTTAGATACGTGAGGAAGAATGGCTTGCAAAGTGTATTTACTGTCTGGATTCTTTTTCGGACGACCCATGTGTGAAGCAATAATTACACTTCCACCATCTGCCAAGATTTTTTTCAAGGTAGGTAAAGCAGCACGAATACGAGTGTCGTCGGTAATAATAGCTTCATTCATCGGAACGTTAAAGTCCACGCGAACAAAGGCTTTTTTACCTGCAAAATTAAATTTTTCAATCGTTTGCATACAGTTTTTTATTTTGATTAATGAATAATTTCTAATTGTATAAATTCCTAAAATTTCGACACAAAGGTACAAAAAATCTTATTATGAAGTACCCTATCTCAAAAAGCTTTTGACTAAATTATAGGGCAAAGGCATTTGAAATTATCAAAGATATTATTTTTGAAATTAATTTAAATTTGTATCTTTGTCACAAAATACTTCTAAAGATAAATTATTAAATCAAATTTTTAAAAATAAACTATTATGTCAAAAGTAACCGTAGTGGGCGCTGGAAATGTTGGTGCTACATGTGTAAATGTTCTTTTATTCAACGAAGTGGCGGATCAAATTGTAATGTTGGATGTCAAAGAAGGTATTGCCGAAGGAAAGGCATTGGATATGTTACAAACGGCTACTCTTTTGGGTTATGACAGTACGATTGTGGGTTGTACAAATGATTATGCTCAAACGGCTAATTCTGATGTTGTGGTAATTACTTCTGGTCTTCCTCGCAAGCCAGGAATGACCCGTGAAGAGTTGATTGGTGTGAATGCAGGTATTGTTAAAAGTGTAGTAGAAAACCTTTTGAAATACTCTCCTAACGCAATCGTTGTAATCGTAAGTAACCCTATGGATACAATGACCTATTTGGCTTTGAAAGCAACAGGCATTGCAAAAAACAAATTAATTGGAATGGGCGGTACTTTGGATAGTGCACGTTTTAAATGTTATTTGGCTAAAGCATTGAACGCTAATCCTAATGAAGTAGAAGGTTTAGTAATTGGTGGACACGGTGATACGACTATGATTCCATTGACTCGTTTTGCTTCTTATAAAGGTCGTCCAGTAGCTGATATTTTGGATAAGGCAACTTTGGATAAAGTAGTAGCGGATACCATGGTAGGTGGTGCAACATTGACTGGTCTTTTGGGTACTTCTGCTTGGTATGCTCCAGGTGCTGCTTCTGCTTATTTGGTTGAATCTATCATTCACGATCAAAAGAAAATCATCCCTTGCTGTGCATTCTTAGAAGGCGAATATGGTCAAAGTGATATCTGTATCGGTGTGCCAACAGTAATTGGTAAAAACGGTATAGAAGAAATCATTGACTACAAATTAAATGCTGAAGAAAAAGCATTGTTCGACAAGAGCGCTGCTGCTGTAAGAGCAACAAATGATATCTTGAAAGAAATCAAAGCTTTGTAATTGCTGAATTTTAAAGCTGTAAATTGAATTAAAAAAGGTCACGGTAAAGAATGCTTTATCGTGACCTTTTTTTGAAGTAGTTGGAGTGTTAATTTCAATTCTATACCAATATGCAGTTCAATGTGCTTTATAATAAAAAAACCGCCTGATAATCTTTCGATCATCAGGCGGTTGCGGTTTTAGTGGAGCTGGAGGGAAACTCCTAACCTTATTTAAAGCGCTGTTTGTAAATGAGCTGCCGTTGCTCTGTTTAGTCTGTTTGTGTCTGTTAGTCTGTTTGAGTCTGCTCTGAATGTGAATAGTTTAACCTTTCAATTGAGATTTACTTCTTAGGTTGCAGTTTGAAATAATATTCTTTTAACTTGCATCTTTACCCTACGTTCGCAGTAGACATTTTTACAGAGTGCTTTTTTAATTTCTCGTTTTCTTGGAATAAATCCATCATTTCTTTTTGCAACTCATACAGTAATTTGTATGGGTTTTCTTCATTTTTTTGAGTGTTGTGAATTTCAACTGAAGTCGTGTCGCTTTCTGATTTTTTATATTTATCAGGATAGGTGAATAAATCAATAACTTCAACTTCGAGTGCTTTTGCGATTTTGTCAAGGTCTTTTACTTTTAACTCCCTGCTGCCATTCAGTAAATGGCTAATTGCAGAAATTGAAAGCCCCATCCCAATGGCAATGTCTTTCTGTAACAGTCTTTTTGCCTCCATGATGGCTGAAATATTTTTTAAAATATCCATGATGGGTTGTTTTGTATTTTGTTGATATTGAGATTTTTGAAATAATTCAGAAAAACAAAATTGCTATTATGTATAGTTAATTTGCCAATAACGCAAATATGTAGTAATTTTGTAGTGCAGTTTACACTAATCACGCAAAGATATGAATAATAAATTTAAAATGTACATTGACTCTGTTCAATTTGGAAAGATTTCTGAAATTAAAGCCAAGATCATTAATGAGTGTGTGATAACCAATGAGATATACAAAAATTGGTATGCGGGTCGCTCAAATATTCCCGAAAGACATCAGCGAGTTATAGAAATGCTTGCAGGAAAGAAAATTTTTAGTCAAACAAATAAACCTATTTCCTGACGCAACGTAGGTGGTGCGAATCCACCTATTCTCACTAAATAAATTCAAATAATATGCCAAACAAGACAAATATCATAGTAAGTGAAGGCAACAGAAAGGTTGAAATTCAAATGCCAATAAAAGATTCCTTGCACGCATCTCTTTTTGCCGATAGGCTGGATAAACTTCCGTACTTGAAGCTGATCAATAGAAAGTTTGCAGATTCAAAAGTGAATGTTTTCTGCCACGCCATCAAAGGTGAATTCTCCATTGAAAAGCTGCACAATGATTTAGAGCTTATGTCTGATTTAACGCCATGTCTCCATGATAGCCTATAAAATTACCCAACCCAGCACTCAAACAGCATTCATTACTTCCGACCTTTTAGATGTGTTTAGTGCAATCGAAAAAGAAACGGACGGCACCCCTGTAATGATTATCACCAAAGAGATGACCGTTACTGAGTTTGAAAATGAAGCTAAAATGAT
>CANFFA010000071.1 GCA_947445425.1 Paludibacteraceae bacterium | reverse complement strand
GAAGTTAAAAATTACAAAAAAAAAAGGGGGGGGGTAAAATCTTAGGCAGCAAAAATAGTAGTTTTGCACCCGATAAACAAAAAGTGAGATTTGGCACGAATTCGAACCCCGTCACCAAATCTCACCGAAAGTTCCTAACCATTTAAAATAGAAAGGAAATCAAATATAAGAAATTAATGAAGTGAAAGCAAATCAATTGACATAAAAAATGCTAACAGATACTGAGGCTCTGCTTTCGGTCTTTTATTCGGTAGGTGCATGAGTTATAAATAATTGCCTAAAGTAAAGAGGCCTGCAGTCAAAATGATAACAAATTTTAAAATGAGAAATAATTTAATTAAATTCACGTTAGGACTATTAGATTGGCATTTGTCGCTTGTGATAGAAATGAAATAGGTCAGCCGTCTCCAAAAGGAAATGCTACAACCGCTGAAAGCACTGGTAGAGCCATTAGACCTGTAGTTTTAGGAGATAAGAAAAATAATCCATTCAGTGTGCAAAATATGAAAATTGCACTTGATTCTTTAAAAAACTATGTAAATGAAAGTAATGATGTTGTTTTTAAAGCCAAGACGCTAGACGAAATAGAGCTAACAACAACGGACCTTTATGTTCGGTTTTTACCTTTGGATAGCATGCAATTTAAAACCTTAAAAAGCGACAGCACACTTACATTGTTTGATTTTCCATTGGATTATGCTATTAAACAAAGTGGAGATTACTACAAAGATGCAACTGTAAAGACGCCATTCACCTGGTTTTACACCACCGTAAAACCGGGATATACGCCTCCGGCAGGCATAAAATATGAGATACTTCAAGAATTATTTATTGCTGAAAACAGTGAGTATTACAGTGAAGAAACTCTATCAGGAGGAGCTAGCCAAAGCCGTCAGGTTATGCGCAAGCGTATAAATGAACTGGTTGATTATAATATTTTCAATGCATTGTATGCCATCTCTTTTAAATTAACCGGAAATGAAAAGGAGCTGAAAGTAGATGCTCCTGATAGTGCAACAACACTCTCTTCAGTTAATGCAAAATCATCAATAATGAAGGTCACTATTCCAAATTGTACACGTTATACAATTAATTTTGGTTTTAGAAAAGTAAGTTGGACGAGTTGTGATCCTTATTATTATCCCGATGGCTGTATTAAAGTGAATACGCCAAATGGGGATATTGGGCTTAAAGGTGCAAAAGTAAGAATGTGGCGTTGGTTCACCTATGCCGATGCTCGTACAGATGCAAATGGATATTATTATTGTTCAGCAAGGTTTAACTCCATTTGGGTTGGGAATTCTATTGATTATCATATTATTTTTGATGGGCAGAACGCTGAAAATAATTGGACAATAAGCAGATCGATAGCTGGGGCATTGTGTTTGTGGACAAACTATTATGGAGCTGGAAGTCATGATCCCAATGGATTCTCAATGACTTTCTATACCAATAGCGATTATTGGGGACGTTGTGTTTTGAACAATGCTATATATGATTACTGCAATATTACTCGTAATGAAGGTGTTACCTTGCCTCCTAATACACTGGACATAGCGAATAAAGAAGATGCCTCTTTCAAGTCAGGGGCACCTTTGTTAAACAATCATATAAATTGGAGTCTTGTGTATGCGTATCCAAATTTTTGGGGAGTTATTGGTGAACTCTATGGCTACATGTTGCTTGGATGGTCTTATCCAGACTTAATGCTTCGCTATACCAAGAATTTAAGCGATTATAATACAATAAATGCTGTAGCATGGCATGAACTTACCCATTCAAGTCAACTTAGAAGAATGATTTCTGAAAAAGGATTACTTTGGGCTTCCGACTATTGGAGTGCAAATGTATATCAACAAGCTGCAAATACTTTTAAGGACTATGATGGTGATGGTAAAAAGGACGGAAAACCTTATGGAAATAAAGGCGATGAGCGCTGGCAGCAAATTGCACTTTCTGAGGGTTGGGCCAATTATAGGGAGTGGTATTTGGCGAAAAAGTATTTAAATTATGAAATTTATCCTTTGCAATATAACAGAACAACAAATACATATTGGCAACCTATTTTTGACAATTACAAAGATGTCAGTTTAACCGATTATTATGGGGGTATGTTTAAGCAGCTAAATGACTTAGGATGTTCATATACAAATTTAGAAAAGTCATTATGTGTCTATTCTATTGGAGCTTATAGAGATAAATTGATGTCCTATTATCCAAATTTAAGTTATTCAATAACGAATATCGTGACAAATTATGAATAAAGTCAATTTCTTGCTAATGTTTCTTTCATTTTTAATAAATTGTTCTTGTGATAGAAAAGGGGTTGTTGATAATACTTATGAAGATGAAATTATCAACAAGACAAATAAGGAACTATTTATAGTTTCTTATTTTGATGTAAAAAATGATAGTGCCTATTGTCATGGAAATGACAGTGTTTCTTTGATATTTGTCAAAAAAGTTTATTTCAGCCATCCTATTATCGGTCCATATAATATTGATGAGGGTGAGTATCCTGAACCGAAAATAATCAATATATATAATATTTCCGATACTACATTCTTTACAGGTAGGAGTATGACAGAAGATGAGAAGAAACTTGTAATTTCAGAATATATTTTAGGATTCAGACATCATATTGAAAAACTATATATAACAGATGGTTTTCTTACATTATTCAAAAAGGATTATTCCATGCTAAACAAGTTTAAAGAGTTTTACAAGAAGTAATAAACTAATCAGGGGTTTGTGTACAAGCAAATCCCTGTTTGGATAGCTCAAATTGAACAAATAATTCTGCCTTATGAATAAGAATATAAACATGGTCTTTGTTTTATGTCTTTTTTTGTTGAGTTGTGGTAAAACTGATTATTCAGAGACACAAAAGGTTGTGCTTATTAATAAATCAACAGATAAGATATTATACTATTTTGAGAGTTCATTTGGAAAGGATACTTTGATATGTAATGGAATTGATTCAGTCGGGTTTATTCATGTTGATAAGGTAACTGTTCAAAATTCAATAACTGGAACAGATAGAGACAGATTATTTCCGTCACATATTGTTTTCTGTCATGAACTTTATAACTTAAAAGATACCATGAGCTACAAACTAATAATTGGAAATAAAAATTTATCCAAAGATGATTCCTTATTTATTCAATATGTGGAAATGAACAGCCATAATAAAGGAAATTCTATTAATTCAATTATAGAATTTAAAATCATTTTTAATTCGAGCTTCCCAAATGTTTTGAGTAAGGATTATACTATGCTCGAAAAATTTAAGGAGTTTTACAAGAAGTAATTAACAATTCAGGGATTTGTGTAAAAAGCAAATCCCTGATATAAAAAAGTTTTTATTACTGAAAAAGGAATTTTCCGGGCTTCCGATTATTGGAGTGCAAACGTCTATCAGCAAGCTGCAAATACTTTTAAGGACTATGATGGTGATGGTAAAAAGGACGGAAAACCTTATGGGAATAAAGGCGATGAGCGCTGGCAGCAAATTGCACTAAGTGAAGGTTGGGCAAATTATAGGGAGTGGGTATTGTCAAATAAGATACTAAATTACAATTCATTGGGTTATGATAATTATGGAAGTCCATATTACTTTTCAAATTATAGTTTCCCAATTTTTTATGGAGAAATGTATGATAAACTACAAAAAATAGACCATAACTGAAAAGACAATTTAACAAAGTAACATGTGTGTCAAAATAAAATACTTCCTGTCCTTCTGTTTAAATACCCTCCTCCTATCATGTCTTGTCTCCTGTGAAAAGGAAATAGAAATAGATACACAAAATTTCGATAAGCATTTAGTAATTAATGCAATATTCAACGCCAATAGTCCGTTAGTGCTCCATTTCTCAAACACCACCCGCCCAACTAATCGGTATGAAAGCAGTAAAGATAGTTTGCAAGTTTTTATTTTCGAAAATAACAAACTAGTTCTCAATGCAAAAACACTTTCTGATTCACTCTCCACAAATATAATTCCATCAAGTTTCAATAACTACTCGATAAAAATCAAGTCATTAGATCAAGATACTGTATTTGCTACAGATATCATTCCTCGTTCTATTCCTATAGAACATGCTACTTTTAAAAAAGGGGTGGGATATGATAAAGATGGTGGTGAAATCAAAGAGGTTTCTGTCACCTTTATGGATCCACCCAATGAAAAAAATTATTATGAACTACTTTTCGTATATGTCAATAGCGATAATGCCGTTTCTAATTATTATAGTACAATGTATGATGTATTAGAATTGGGAGTGCAAGATTCTGTATTGTTAAATGAAGGTGATAATAATTTCTATCCAACTACACATTTCTTTTCAGACGAACTGTTTGATGGCAAACAATATACCATTAAGTTAAAATCATTCTATAATGGTAACTGGAGTAATCAACATGTAGTTCTAAGATCAGTAAGCAAAAGTTATTATCTCTACAGAAAGTACTATACCCGTCATTTTTTCAATCAACCCACTCAAGACTTTGGAATTTACGGCTTGTTTTTTAAGGCAGAACCTCAAGCTATGTTTACGAATATAGTCAATGGCTATGGGATTTTTGCGGGATATACAGAGAGTACTCCTGTGATATTAGAACAAGTAAAAAACTGATCAACACCCTCCACTAAATATGTCCACTAATTTTTATATTTTCATATTCTTATCATTTTTTTGTTTTGAATCTCTTGCCCAGAAGGCTATATTGAGTGGTTACATCGTGGATAAAAAGTCTGGTGAAGCGTTAATTGGCGCCACGGTTTATGATTCAAATACGAAGACAGCTTCTACCACCAATAAATTCGGTTTTTATACTTTACTGTTGAATAAAAACATTCAGCATTCTGTGCAAATATCCTATATGGGATATGACCCCGACACAACTACTGTTTTTCTGCGGTCAGATACTGTATTAAATATCGCTTTAGATGCACGTACTTGGAGTCTTTCTGAAGTGGTTGTAAAAGCAAAAAGCTTGGAAGAGAGCTTGGAAATGGGCAAGGTGAATATTCCCCTATTAACAATAAAAAATTTGCCGAGCTTGATGGGTGAAGCAGATATTTTAAAAGCATATCAGTTAATGCCTGGTGTACAGGCAGGTGCAGAAGGAAATAATGGCCTTTTTGTTCGTGGCGGAACACCTGATCAAAACCTATTTTTATTAGATGATGTGCCACTTTACAATGTAAGTCACTTAGGTGGCCTGTTTTCAGTATTTGATCCATCCATCGTTAAAAGTGTCGATTTGTACAAAGGTGGCTTCCCTGCCAGGTATGGTGGGAGGATTTCTTCGGTAGTCGATGTACGTAATAAAGAGGGGAACTTGAATAAAAGAAATGGTGAAATTGGGCTGGGTATTTTGTCCAGTAAATTCTTTTTAGAGGGTCCTATCTCAAAAGGTCAATCTTCTTATGCACTCTCCGCTCGCTACTGCAATTTTGGAATCTATTCCTATTTGTTGAAAAAGATGCAGAATCTTCCTTTTACCTCCGGCTATATGTTTTATGATGTTAACTTAAAAGTTAATTTGAAAGTTTCGGATTCAGATCGGCTTTTTTTAAGTGCCTACAATGGACTTGATGATATTTATGTTTATGAAAAGGATGTAAAAGAAGATCGTTCGGATATAAAGTACTCTGGTTCATCTGATTTGATGTGGGGCAGCACTGCCGGAAGTGTTCGTTGGCTACATGTATTTAAAAATGGCGTGTTTAACAACACAACCATTGCCTATTCTAAATACAAGTATGAAAATCTGATGGAAAGTTCGACAGAGTTTATGTCAAGTAATTCGGTTACAAATAATTACTTTCGTATTCATTCAGGAACAGACGATTTGTGGATAAAAAACGATGCTGAAATTCCATTGGAAAATATGAGTATTAAAATGGGAACGGTTAGCGGAGTACATTCTTATATTCCAAGCGAAGTTAAATTCTCTAAGAATGGAATAAACTCACCAAGTTCTGATGTTTTGATAAATGCACAAGATGTTTATGGCTATGCTGAACTTGAATATAAAATAGGAGATAAGATAAGTTCAAATACGGGATGTAGAGCTGGGGTATTTCATGTTAACCAGACTTTATTTCCCGTTTTGGAGCCAAGGGTGGTATTCAATTATTTGTTTATTCCTAGCTATTCGTTCAAGGCCTCTTATTCCTCCATGCATCAAAACATCCATTTATTGACCAATTCAAATTCGGGAATGCCAACTGACATTTGGGTCCCCTCTACTAATTTAATTAAGCCTGAATCATCAAATCAATACGCAGTAGGTTTTGCTCATACAACAAAAGATAATTACGAAATGAGTGTTGAACTGTACTACAAAAAGTTGCAAAATTTAATTGACTACAAAGAAGGTGTGTTGTTGTACGGTGGCTCAAGCAATTGGGAAAGTAAAGTTGAAGTTGGAGGGGAAGGAGAAGTGAAAGGCATGGAGTTTTTATTAAGTAAAAAAACAGGGCTTATAACTGGTTGGATAGGATACACCTTATCATCAAATACAAGGACTTTTCAACAATTGAACAATGGAATGACATACCCATTTACTTATGATCAAAGGCACAATGTATCTGTTGTGGGGAATTATAAAATTAGCAAAAACATAACATTTTCAGCTACTTGGATTTATCATACAGGCAATAGCATTACTTTACCTTCTGCAAAATATAAGGTGTTTGAAAATTATGGTACAAATGAACAGCAATTCTATGCTGATGCTCAAATTTACTCGGATAAGAATGCTTATAGAATGCCCGATTATCATCGTTTGGATATAGGTATTAATAGGTCGAAACAGATGAAAAAAGGCGTTCGTAATTGGTCATTAAATCTCTATAATGCTTATAATCGACAAAATGCCTATTATTTGTTTTATAAAAAAACTGCTGATGGTGAATTAAAACTTTATCAACGCAGTCTTTTTCCTATTTTGTTTAATGCCGGTTATTCTTATGTTTTTTAAGTAGAGAGTTTTATAAGGAAGTTTTGTTTATCCTTTTTTTTATAAACAATGTCTTCGGAGATTTATCGTTTTATTATTTCACACAGATTGTTTCATTCACTTACCCTGCTAGTTTGGTTCTACGAACCGAGTAGTGTTTTTAAAGTGCTATTAAATTGCATATTATCTGTATTCCCCATCCCAACGGATATGTAAAAAAATGAATAGAATTCCAATAATGCGGAATGGTAGGCGGGATTTTTTTCAATCCCGCCTTTTGGCTTCTGAGGATTTTCAATCCTTTTTTAGATATTTCATATTTCAATTCATTTGCATTTAATACAGATGGATATACAGCATAGAATTACCAGAGATTTATTTTGAATGCAGATAAGCGTTTATTCTTAAAGATTATTTCAACAAGAAACTAAACAACAATCACCAAAACCTCCTAGATTCGGAGTTTGTAAATCGTGCAGAGGATTATCGTTACAGCTTGGTAAGGGAATTCGCTTGCAATAAGGTTTTTTTGGAAATTACGGTTGTTTAAATGAGGGATTGAAAATCCCAAGAATAGGAAGGGCGGGATTGAAAAAAATCCCGCCCAACAGTCCGAAATTTTGTACTTATAATCAGCATTTTTAAATATCAGATGGGACGGGGATAGAAGCTCATATCTCGCTAGCACAGGTCGCATACCTGCGCTAGCGGGGGAAATCAAATTGAAACGATTTTTTAATAGAACTTTATTTTGTTTGGATTTTTTTCGAAATCCGTTTGGTGTATCTTTGCACAGTCACTCGGATTTTTTCAATCCCGCTTGTGGTGTTCTATATTATCCTTATAATCAGTGTTGTTACATAGCCAATGGAACCGGTTTTGAACAAGGAAAACCTATCAATCGATTACACTTAGTTGATTTGAATAACAAAAACTACAAATAAACATTAAACAAAGCCGAGGCAGCCTGATTTGCTTCGGCTTTTAAATCTTAAATGAATTAATAGCTATGAAATTATTAAATAAGATCAGCATTTTTACCATCCTGTTTTTTACCATATTCATACTTAGCTCATGCGATGATGATATTGATGATTCTCCTACCGTAATACAAGGTCAGATTCTTGATTATTATACCCTTAAGCCAGTCCTTGATTATAACATTGTCATTACTACAACAAAATCAGGTTTTTTTGGATCTTATTTTTCTGTATTAGACACAATTAAGACTGATTCACTTGGATGTATTTATTACTCTTTTACGCCTAAAAATGGTTACAAACACCATGTTAAAGCCTATAGTACGAAGTATGAAGGGATGAATACTCGTGATCTCAAACCTGAATCAATCAATCAGCTCAATATAAATCCAAAACCATTTAAGTACGTATCATTGAGATTGATTAACAAAACAGGTAAATACAAGCGGTTTCGTGTTTCTAAATTTCCACTTGAAGGTGATGCTCCTTGTCGATTTAAAAATGATACATCTGTAATTATTAGGAGTGTGGTACCCGACTCTAATCACAACTTAGAAATTGATCTTTATGAGTGTGAATCGTGCGGAGAAAGTATCGTTCACAAAGAAAAAGTTTGGATACAAAACCTTGATACAAGCTATTTGAAACGCGAGTTTTAATATAAAAACAGAATAGAAATATTTACTTCTGAGCCCCCGCTGGTACCGTTCTGCGAACCGTGCAAATACTGATTATGGATTAGAAGCTCATTTCTGAATAGCACAGGTAGCAGATCTGCGCTAGCGGGGGAGAAATACCTTATAAAGTGTAGCATAGAAAATTGTTCTTTCATAAGTTTGTAACTTATTTGGATTTGTTATGAAATACTGTTGTTCTATTTTTGTCAATCAATAAAGGTGTGAATTGAATTGAAGAGAAAAGAAAAGACCTGGCATGCCACGGCTTTATATAGTGTCTGAACGGAAATTAGTATCGTGTTGAATATGAGGATATACCTCTTTAATTTGACCGTTGAATAATTTTACTATTCGCTTAAGATTACAGGTCAAATGCTTGATTAATAGCTGAATATTGATTATCTTTGAGTAGAAATAGACACAAACCTTCAAAGATTCAAAATATGAGACAAAGATTCGATGCTCAACTT